>JBAUGM010000544.1:0-3458 GCA_049679725.1 Tepidisphaeraceae bacterium | reverse complement strand
GCCCCTGCACGTTGGGCAGCGGGACGGGGAACAGCGCCTGCGCCGCCGGCCAGTCCGGCGCTCGCGCCGCCGCCTGAAGTTGCTTGCCTTCGTTCACCAGCCGAAGCGCGTCGAGCTGCATCGACGGGCGCAGCAGCCTGGCGCGGCTGCCCATCACGTTTCCCGTGTCCACCTGCGCCGCCCGCTCGCTCTGTAGCGCCAGTTGCATCCCGTCGCGTCGCGGCTGGTCGTTCAGCAGGGAGTCGATCACCGCTCTGACCTGCGCGCGGCTCGCCGCGAACTTGCCGGCATCACCTTCATCGGCGATGCGGAGGTTGGGCGTGATCTCCGCCACGAAGTCGGCCGCCATCGCGTCGATTCCGACGCTGACCAGGTGTGAGATGAGGAACGGTTGATGGTTGATGTTGCGCACGATCGCGTGGAGGTCGTGGGCGTGCTCCAGCGCCGCACGGTGATCGCCGCGCTGGGCGGCGTGAATCCCCGCGGCGCGCGTGATGCGGGCGAGTTGACGCACGTAGTTGAGGTCGGGCAGCAGCACCGACCACATCGGGCTGCGGACGGCGATGTTCCAATCAACCTGGTCGCACTCTCGCGCCTTGCGGATGTCGGCCAGCGCGGCGGCGTTCTGCTTCAGCGCTTCGCCGGTGATGTCGAAGACGTCCTGGCGAACGGGGAGGGTTTCCGTGGCGTCGAGTGCCCATTCCTGCGTGTTGGAAGTCTTCAGTGTCTGCTTCGCCCGCCGGTAGTAGAACGCGGCGTTGCGCTCGTCCGAGACGATCTGCGTCGTCGCGAAGTCGCAAATCAGGATGCGCTCGCCGCGCGCATGCGCGTCCGCGATGGCCGCCGCCATGCGGCGCTCGGCGACGTTTCCCCACCAGACGCGAACTCCGGCGACGCACGCGGCCAGGAGCACGGTGAGGGCGATCAGCCGCGTAAGCCACCAGAAGCGGCGGGGGTGGGGGAGCGTCTGCTCCGGATGCGGGGTCGGATCGATCGGAGACGCGGAGTCCACGCAATGATCTTATCTCCAGCGGCGTTGTTGCGGGGACACGCTCGTCCTTCGAAGACGCGCCTCCCTCTTCCCGGTACGCCGGGGAGAGGGTGGGGGAGAGGGGCGAACGGCGTGGCGCACCGAGCGCCGGTCGATTCGTGAACGCGCGCGGATCTGCAAATCGAGCGGCGTCCGATGTCTCGCGCACCTTGCCCCTCTCCCCTGCCCTCTCCCCCGAGTACGTGGGAGAGGGAGGATGCCGCTCAGCCTTCGTGGAGTGCGTAGAGTGTCGGATCCGCAGCCCCGGCCTCCGCGAAGCCGCGTTTGCGCAGGGCACAACTGTCGCATCTTCCGCAGGCGCGGCCCTGCGCGTCGGGGTCGTAGCACGAGTGCGTCATGCCGTAATCGACGCCCAGTTCGATGCCACGGCGGATGATCTGCGCTTTGGTGAGATGAACCAGCGGCGCGTGGACGGTGAAGTTCGCGCGCTTCGTGCCGAGCCGGGCCGTGCGCTGGAAGCTCTCGATGAACTCCGGCCGGCAGTCGGGGTAGCCACTGTAGTCGAGCGCGTTGACTCCGATGAAGACGTCGTCGCAGTCCAGCACCTCGGCCCACGCGAGGGCGTAGCTGAGGAAGATCGTGTTGCGCGCGGGGACGTAGGTGATCGGGATGGCGGACATCTGCGCCTCGTCGCGGTCCTTGGGCACGGGCAGGTCGGAGGTGAGGGCGCTCTTGCCGAATTGGCGCAGATCGATGGTGATCACGCGGTGCTCGGCGACGCCGAAGGCGCGCGCGACGCGCTCGGCCGCGGCGAGCTCGTTGCGGTGGCGCTGGCCGTAGTCGAAGCTCATCGAGTAGAGCGGGGCGAAGCCATCGGCGCGCGCGATCGCGAGGCAGGTCGTGCTGTCGAGCCCGCCGGAGGTCAGTACGATCGCGGGGCGCACGGCTTGGGTCATGGCGCGCGATTGTACGTGCGCAGGAGCCCAGCCGCGACTCGACTGAGCTCGTCGAAGTCTAAAGCGGCCTCGCCAACGGAGGCGCGGCTACGCGTCGCTGACGGTGCCGCGATCGCCTTCCAACTCGACCGGCGCGATATAGTCGACGGGGAAGCCCATCTTCTGGAACCACTCGGTGAGGGCGCCTTCGTTCGGTGCGTCCATCACGCAGACGACCTTGCCCTCGGACAGGTTGATGAAGCTCCGGTACGGCTGAACGACCGGATCGTTCCGCGCCGCCTGGGCCATCTGATCGATCTGCTCCCGCTGGATCGCGCCGGCGGGGACGGTGTGGGTGCTGAGGAACCTCATGCGGATTTCCCTTCGCCCCCCAAGCCTTCGGGTCGCAGAATCTCCAACGCGCGTGCAGAAAGATTCAACACGATCGGGCGAACGTCAAACAGGCCGGCCGCGTCCTCCGCGGAGCGCGCCGCGCGGTCAGCTTTCCAGCTTCGCGTCCATCGTGATCTTCGCGTTCAGCGCGCGCGAGACCACGCAGCCGGCCTTGGCGTCGTTGGCGGCCTTGTCGAACTTGGCCTGGTCGATGCCGGGGATCTTGGCGACGAGGTCGAGGTGGATGGCGGTGATCGTCGGCTTGCCGTCCACCGGCTCCATCGTGAGGTTCGCCGTCGCCGCGAGGCGCTCGGGCGTAACGCCGGCCTGGCCGAGGACGTTCGACAGCGCCATGGCGAAGCACCCGGCGTGGGCGGCGGCGATGAGCTCCTCGGGGTTGGTCTGCGGGTCAGACTCGAACCGCGACCTAAACGTGTAGGGCGTGTTCTTCAACACGCCGCTGGGACCGGAGAGTGTGCCTTTGCCTTCCTTGAGTGAGCCGTTCCAGACGGCCGATGCGCTGCGCTTCATGGGATTGTCCTTTCCTGTGTGGGTTTGGAACGTTCCACACTAATCCGGGACGCGGTGGCGTCAACTGACGTTCTGCGCTCGCGTGACGAACAAGGCGTCGTCATCCTGAGGTACTCCGAAGGATCTGGCCGCGAACGTAACGGCCTCACCGATCCTGGCGAGATCCTTCGGGGTACCTCAGGATGACGTGGAAGAACGGGAAGCCATGTCATGGCGAACGTCGCGCAGCGGGCGAGGGATCCAGATACAGCCCAAACTCCCGGATCGCCAACGACGGCTCGGCCTTACTGATCGTCAGGCGCACTTTCCAGACGGTGACCTTCGGGAATCGATCGAGCTTGCGTTCTCCGATCGACGTGCCTTGCGAGAGCAGCTTCCACGCGCTCTCGGTGAAGCCTTCGACGGTGTACTCCTTCACGCGGCCTTCCATCCCCCTGGCCTCGGCGAGGAGGGCGGTGTCGATGTCGATGCTGCCCTCGGTGTCGAGCTCCAGCCGCGCGGGCAGCGTGCCGTCGTCGGTGGCCCAGTAGGTCGCGTCGTCGCCGTCGAGCGCCTGCCAGCCGGCGAACCGGCGGTCGCCGGCGCGGACGTTGCTGGTCGTGACCGGC
>JBAUGM010000543.1:0-3449 GCA_049679725.1 Tepidisphaeraceae bacterium | reverse complement strand
CGCTGTGGCTCATCATGCCCCCGGGCAGGCCGGAGAAGGCGCTGGCGGCGATGCTGTATGGAGACGAGTGATGAGAGATGAGAGAGAGCAGAAGTAGCATCACTCTCTCGCTTCTCTCGTCTCTCACGTCTCATTTGTTAACACATGACCAAGCTCTGGCAACAACTCGCGATCGCGACGAACTGGCCGGTGCTTGCGGCGGTGGCGGTGTTGTCGACCATCGGGGTCGTCAGCGTCTGGGCCGACGAGCCGGGCGACGGGCAGAAGCAGCTCGTGTTCCTCGGCATCGCGTTCGCGATGATGCTGGCGTTCCAAGCCGTCAACTACCAGATCATCGGCCGCTTCGCTTGGCCGTTCTACATCGTCAGCCTGCTGCTCGTGAGCTACACGGTGCTCGGCGCCGCCATCGGAGGGGTCGCGCCGCTGCCGCTCGTCCGCCGCATCAACGGCGCTTACGCGTGGATCCACTTCGGCTCTTTCAGCCTCCAGCCGGCGGAGCTGATGAAGATCTCGTTCATCATGGTGCTCGCGCGGTACCTCCGCTTCCGCTCGAACTACCGCACGATCTTCGGGCTCCTCGCGCCGTTCGCGCTGGCGGTGGTCCCGCTGGCGCTGATCCTCAAGCAGCCGGACCTGGGCACCGCCATGACGTTCGTCCCCGTCCTGTTCATCATGCTCTTCGTCGCCGGCGCCAAGCTTTGGCACCTGGCGGCCGTCGTGGGGATGGGGCTGGCGATCGTGCCCGTGCTCTGGCTCGCGGGCGAGCACGAGATCAAGGAACGCAGCACCAAGGACGGCGCCGAACACGTCATCGGCGTCTGCACGAGCTGCCCGAACGTGCCGGTCCTGCGCTTCGCGCCGCAGTTTATCAAGCACTACCAGCGCGAGCGCGTCCGTTCGATGTTCGACAACAACCCCCGCATGCTCCGCGAGACCGGCCTGCAACAGCACAAGGCGCTCATTGCCTTCGGCTCCGGCGGGATCGGCGGGAAGGGCGTCGGCAACATCCCTGCCGGCCGGCGCGTGCCCGAGCGGCACAACGACATGATCTTCGCGCTCGTCGGCGAGCAGTTCGGCTTCTTCGGCGCGGCCGTGGTGCTCGTCGCATACGTCGTGCTCTTCGCCGCGGGGCTTGAGATCGCCGCGGGAACGCGCGAACCGTTCGGCAAGCTCGTCGCGCCGGGCGTGGTCGCGCTGCTCGCGGGGCAGACGTTCCTCAACATCATGGTCGCCATGAAACTGATGCCCGTCACCGGCGTCACGCTCCCCTTCGTCAGCTACGGCGGCAGCAGCCTGCTGGCGAGCTTCATGGCGGTGGGTTTGCTCCTGAACATCGGCCAGAACCGCCCAATGGTGATGGCGCGGGATGCGTTTGAGTTTTAGCGCGCCGGGTGACCGATCGCATTCTGCGCGTCTGTCATCCTGAGGTACTCCGAAGGATCTCTGGCGTCCGAGCGCGGGAGATCCTTCGGAGTACCTCAGGATGACAAACACACGAGCTTCTCTCTTAATGGATTACGCCCCCGTCGCGCGGAAGTAGAACGAGTCCTTCCCCGGCGAATCACTCTTCGCGTCTGACTTCTTCGCCAAGTAGATCGCCACATCCCCCAGCGCCAGCGACCCCAGCGCCACGCGCGCGGTTGCCTCGACAGGCCACAGCACCGCCCGCTTCACCGGCCCGAAGAACGTCCCCGCCGTCGTGAACGCGACGAGTTCGAACCCGACCTCCTCCAGCATCAGCCGCATCTGCACGTCCGTGATCGGCGAGATGTGCCGTTGGTAGTGGTAATCGTGCCGCTGGAACTGCCGGAGCGAGCCGCTCAGCCCGAAGCGCACCCGGCCGACCCAGTGGGCGACATTCGGCGTCGTGAGGAGGAAGTACCCGCCGGTTCTCAGCAGCGCGTGGACGTTGCGCACGAACTGCCGCGGCGCGTCGAGGTGCTCGATGATCTCGACGGCGGTGACGAGGCCGAAGTCGCGCCGATCGTACGCGCGGGCGAAGTCGGTGTTCAGATCGAGCGGCCTGGGGGTCACGCCGTCGAACCGAAAGCTCTCCACGTTCAGCTCGACGGCCGACAGGTCCTTGTAGCCGAGGTCGCGCAGGCGCGCCAGCAGCGCGCCGCTGCCGGATGCCAGGTCCAACACGCGCGCGTCGCGCGAAACGTGATGTGTCAGCAGCTCCGCCGCCGCCTCGTGCGTGCCGGGGGCGCAGCGCATGAGTCGCCCGTCGTACTCGCCCAGCGGTCGTCGCCACAGGTGTCCCACGCGTGCGCGCGATTATAGTGATCGGGGATTCGTTGACACGCTCGTTCGCCGACCCGTACATTCCCGCCATGCGTTTCGTCGCCAGCGTGATCGCGATGCTGATCCTCACGACGGGCGGCTGCGCGAAGCAGGTCCTGCCCGAGCGCTCGCCGCACGATGCCACGATGTTCGGCCCGACGCGCATGCGGATCCACCCGATCTTCACGCAAGTGAAGGACTGGACCGGCGACGGGCAGCCCGACGGCATCGAAGCCCTCATCGAGTTCCAGGACCGCTTCGACGACCCGACGAAGGCGAGCGGCACCGCCGTCTTCGAGCTCTTCGAGTATCGCCCCTACAACCCCGACCCGCGCGGCGAGCGTGTCACCAGCCCGTGGACCGGCTCGCTGCTGACGATCGACGAACAGAAAGCCCGCTGGAACCGCACGCTCTCGACCTACAGCTTCCGCCTCGCGTTCGACGGCGTGCGCACGAACCGCAACTACGTCCTCGCCGCGTCGTTCGATCGGTCGGCGGGCGCGGGCGAGGCGGCGCGGTTCTTCGACCGGATCATCATCGAAGCCCAGCGCAAGGAGCCGACGGTTGCCAGCGACGACGCCCCCCCTATCCCCGCAACCCGACCTGCGAAACCTTGAGCCGGTCCCGACGCTGCTGCGCCGGTTGCGCGCCGAACTGCCGGCCGACTTCGGCGGCGCCGGTGGGGGCGAGGGCCGACCGATCCGCGTGAGCCGCGCGCCAGGCCGGCTCGACGTGATGGGCGGCATCGCCGATTACACCGGCTCGCTTGTCTGCGAAGCCACGCTCGACCGCGCCGCTGCCCTCGCGCTCACGCAACGCGATGACCGCGCGTTGCAGGTCTTCTCCTTCAACCTCTACGACGACCACCTCCCGTTCACATTTCGCATGCCGCTGGACGCGCTGGCCGGCGCGTCCGTCGAGGACCTGCGCCGCGAGTTCGCCGAGCCCGGTCGAAAGTGGGCCGGGTATCTCGCCGGGTGCCTCTTCGTCCTGCACGAGGCGGGGCTGGTCAATCTGCGCGACCCGAAACACAAGGGGATCAACCTCGCGCTCTACAGCACTGTCCCGCTCGGCGCCGGCGTCAGCTCGTCCGCGGCGATCGAGGTGGCGACGATGATGAACCTCGTCGATCACTTCGGCATCCCCCGCGAAGGCGCAAGCGACGC
>JBAUGM010000542.1:0-2772 GCA_049679725.1 Tepidisphaeraceae bacterium | reverse complement strand
CTCCAGTCGAGAAGACCGCGGACCCCACTGCTCCCGCAGACCCCGCGGCGCCCGCCCCCGAAGCCACGCCGCCCGCTGCGCCGTAACCCGCGACGCCGAGCGGCGGGGTCGCTTCAGCGACCCTGTTCCCCTCACCACCATCCGCATCCCACGAACGACGAGGACGATCCTGACTACCTTGCGCGCCGCTAAGTGCGTGGGCGCGTGGGTGGGCACCCTTGCAATCGCTCTTTGACATGCTACGTTGCTTCGCGCCTGCGGGCGGCTGCGAAGCCCGTCGTGATTCGGTTGTCTCAACCGGGCCACGGCGATGGGAAGGCGGTGAAAATCCGCCGCGGACGCGCCGCTGTGATGGACGTGTGTGCCTTCGGATCGTGAAGCCACTGCCCCTTAGCTTGTGAGCGGGGCGGGAAGGTGATCCGAGGGTCGTCCTAAGCCAGAAGACCGGCCTGCAGGCTCAAGTGCCCATGCACAACGTGTGCTGGGCCGATCGGTTTACGTCCTCGCGAACGGGACGGCCGGGTCGGGCTCCTGCAGGCGAATTGCGCGTGCGTCGCGCGTCCGTGTTTTTCGGGCGCGCGCCTTCGCGATCGTTCCCGCATCGACGCTTACGAACCCTCGGCCTTGCCCCGCCCGCTTTTGTCGGGCGCCGCGAGGGCGAGGGTCTTTCTTTGGCGGCCACGCGAATTGGCCCGCCGCGGTACGCGCCTCGCGCGCGATGCCGCAGGAAAGGAGCGATCGATGGATCGCACACGTCCGTACCCCTGCGCATGGGGCAAGTTTTCCGTTTCCCTGTTGGTTCTGACGATCGGGAGTGCATCGCACGGAGCGTTCAACGCGCCGGCGGGCTACCAATCGGTGGACCTGCAGCTTCAGGCGAGCTCGTTCGGCGTCAGCCCCAACGGCCGGCTCGTCACCGCGAACGTCACGAACACCTCGGCGACGATCACGCTCTACGACACGTGGCAGACCAACCGCCAGGTGCTCAAGACCGCGACGCTCGCCGGCTCGTTCCCGTTCCTCACCGACTTCGCCTTCACGAGCGAATCGCAGGTCATCTTCGGGGAGAACGGGCCGACCGATTCGCTCTGGTCCGTCGACTTCGGCGCGGCAACGCCCACGCCGCAACAACTGACGGCGACGGGATCGTTCCCGAACATCCAGGGCGTCGCCCTCGCGTCCGGCGGGGGTTCGATGCTGGTGTCGGGGACGACGGCGCCGTTCGGTCAGATGGGCGGGCTCTACCTGAGCCGACATGTGCTGGGCGGCGCGACGACGCCGATCGTGACGAACGCGGGCAGCGGGTTCGTCGCGGGTCCGGGCGTCACGCCGGGCGGCGCGGGCATCCTGCTCGACAGCGCCTTCCCCGCCGGCGTCGCGCACCTGTACGACGGCACGACGAATGCCGCGCTCAACCCCGTGGACCTCGGCCCCGGTGGCGGCAGCGGCGCGTACGCGATCGTGTTCGACTCCGCTGGGATCGGCTACGTCACGACGGGCAACACGATCACGCGCGTCGCGGACATCGACGGCGCGAGCCCGGACGCCGGCAACTTCGGCACGTTTGTTCTGCCCAGTGAGTTCCCGTTCCTCACCGGCATCGCGTTCACCGGCGACGACTTCCGCGCCGGCTTCGGCAACGACACCGGCGCGCTGATCGCCAACAACGGCGGCTTCACGTCGCAGGATGGGCTGTTCGCGATCGTGCCCGTGCCGGAGCCGTCGGCGGTGGCGATCGTTTCGCTGGCAGCGCTCGGATTGCTCGCGCGGCGACGTCGTCGCGCCGGTGCTGCGCTCGGCGTCGCGCTGGTCGCGCTTGCTGGCGTCGCGTCACCGACGGAAGCGGCGCAGTTCTTCGCCACGTCGGTCCAATCGACGGCCGTCGGCGGCAGCCAGTCGGGCAGCTTCGCCAACCCCGCGCTCGTGCTCGGCGGACCGCAGGGCGATCCGGGCGGCGTGCAGCACGTCTACAACACGGGCGTCGGCGGGTCGATCACGCTCGGCTTCGATGACGGGCCGACGCAGCGCGCCATCGTGAACGGCGCGGGCGCGGACTTCATCGTCTTCGAGAATCCGTTCAACGTCGGCTCGAACGTGTTCGCCGAGCTTGTGTACGTCGAGGTGTCGACCAACGGCGCCGACTTCGCGCGCTTCCCGGTGATCTCCAACACGCCCTCGGCGCCCGGCCCGTTCGGCGTCATCAACCCGAGCAACGTCGCCGGCTTCGGCGGCGTGCACCCGGTGGCGGCCAACGTGGTGACGAACGCGATCAGCCCGTTCGACCCCGCCGTCGCGGGCGGGGATGCGTTCGACCTCGCGGCGCTGGCGGCGCACCCGCTCGTCGTCGCGGGGACGGTGGACCTGGAGCAGATCCGCTACCTGCGCCTGGTCGACGTGATCGGCAACGGGTTGTCGTTCGACAACCAGGCCACGCCGCACGCGATCTTCGACCCGACCGGCAGCGGCAACAACGGCGCGGACCTCGACGCGGTTTCGGTGATCAACGGCGCGGTCGTGCCCGAGCCGGCGGCGATTGCAATGCTAGCGCTCGCGACCGCCGGCCTGCTGCGGCGACGGTCTGGCTCCCTCTCCCCGTACTCGGGGAGAGGGCAGGGGGGGCAGGGGAGAGGGGGCAGAGCAGACGCCGCTCGTGTCCGCGCGTGAAGCTTGCTCCGCGACTCGACTGAGCTCGCCGAAGTCCGCCGGCCCCTCTCCCCAACCCTCTCCCCGCGTACGGGGAGAGGGAGCAGGACGCGCGAGGCACAACATGAA
>JBAUGM010000541.1:0-1994 GCA_049679725.1 Tepidisphaeraceae bacterium | reverse complement strand
GAGTACGCAGAGGCAAGAAGGAGGAAACAGAGTTTTCTCTCTCTTCTTTCCTCTGCGTACTCTGCGCCTCTGCGTTCATATTGCCTTGGGATTTTGCAATCAGCGTGCCAGCCATCCGCCGTCGACGTTGATGACGGCGCCGTTGAGGTAGTCGGCGTCGCTCGACGCGAGGAACATCGCGGTGCCGGCGATGGCGGACGGGTCGCCCCAGCCGCCCTGCGGGATGCGCTCGAGGATCTGCCGGTTGCGCGTCTCGTTCTCGCGCAGCGGGCGCGTGTTCTCCGTCGCGATGTAGCCGGGCGCGATCGCGTTGATGTTGATCGCCAGCGGCGCCCACTCGTTCGCCAGCGCCTTGGTGATGCCCGCGATGCCGTGCTTGCTGGCGGTGTAGGCGGGGATCGTGATGCCGCCCTGGAACGAGAGCATCGAGGCGATGTTGACGATCTTCAGCCGCGACCCTTCGCCGGCTTTCTCGCGCCCGCCGTCCTTCAGCCACCAGCGGGCGACGGCTTGCGTGAGGAAGAACGGGCTCGTGAGGTTCACGCGGAGCACGTCCTCCCAGTCCTTCTCCGTGAAATCGACGGCGGGGGCGCGGCGGATGATGCCGGCGTTGTTGACCAGGCCGTCGATCCGGCCCGTGCGTTTCACGATGTCGGCCACCAGCGCCTGCAACTGCTCGGCGCTGGCATTGCCCAGGTCGCAGGCGATCGGGATGAACCGCTTCGCGACGTCGCCGGTGATCTCCTTGTTCTCGGTGCGCGCGAGCCCGACGACGGTTGCGCCCTCGCGCAAGAACGCCTCCGCGACGGAAGAGCCGATTCCCCGGCTGGCGCCGGTGACGACGATCACCTTGTCTTGAAATCGTGCCATGTTCTCTCTGCTTGTAGGGGCGAAGCTTGTCTTCGCCCGCATTCGAACGACGAAGGGCGAACACAAGGTTCGCCCCTACGGGAGGAAAGGTGATCACCTCAACTCCAACGGCCCCACCTTATCCATGTCGTCGAACGTCTGGTTCTCACCCGCCATCGCCCAGATGAACTTGTACGCCGCCGTCCCGCACCCGCAGTGGATCGACCAGCTCGGGGAGAGCACGGCCTGCTCGTTCTTGATCCACACGTGCCGCGAGCCCTGGGGCGGGCCGAGGAAGTGCGTGAGGACGTTGTTGCCCATGTCGAAGTAGAAGTAGATCTCCGTCCGACGCAGGTGCGTGTGCGGCGGGAACGTGTTCCACACGCTGCCTTCCGCCAACTCGGTGAACCCCATCACGAGCTGCGCGCTCTTGATGCCCTTCTGGTGGATGTACTGGTAGATCGTGCGCTTGTTGGCCGTCGCTTCGCTCCCCAGCGCGATGGGGGTGGCGTCGGCGCGCTTCACCAGCGCCGTCGGGAACACCGCGTGCGACGGGCAGCTCAGGAGGTAGAACTTCGCGCGGTTGCCCTTGTCGCTGCTTTCGAACGTAACCGACTTGCTGCCGGTGGCGACGTAGAGGCAATCGGTGTTGCCCAGCTCGTACGCTTTGCCGTCGACGCGGATCACGCCCGGCCCGCCGACGTTGATGACGCCGAGCTCGCGGCGCTGGAGGAAGAAGTCGGCGCCGGTCTCCTTGTGGTTTTCCAGCGCCACGGGCGCGCCCGCCGGGCTCACGCCGCCCGCGGCCATGCGATCGAGGTCGGTGAAGGTGAAGGAGATCTTGTCCTCGACGAAGAGGCTCTCGATCAGGAAATCCTCGCGCAGCGCATCGGTCGAGAGGGTCTGTACATCCTGCGGGCGCGGGGAAGAGAGCACGTTGACGTTCAAGGCCACGTTGGTTGCTCCGCTAAATCAGGCTTCGGATGAGGGTCAAACGATTGCGGCACTATATCGGGCGGATCACTTCGTCGCCACGGGCCGCGTCGAGGGGACTTCGTAGCGCATCGTACGCCAAACGCGATCGTGATCCCCTCAGAAGACGGCGCCCGGCACCGATGGCGCCGGGCCGCGCCGCTGGCTCAAAC
>JBAUGM010000540.1:0-5175 GCA_049679725.1 Tepidisphaeraceae bacterium | reverse complement strand
GGCTTGGGCGTCCCGCCTGAGCTTCTCCACAAGTCAATCAAACAGCGCTCGGGCGAGACGCCCAAGCCACGGTGAAGGGAATGAACCGCTCACTCGATGAACGACGCATCCCCGTAGCTGAAGAAGCGGTAGCGGTTCGCGATCGCCTCGGCGTAGATCCGACGCTGCTCGTCGAGGCCCACCATCGCCGACACCAGCGCGATCAGCGTGCTCTTTGGCAAGTGAAAGTTCGTCACCATCGCCCCGACGTGGTTCCACGCGTACGGCGGGTAGATGAAGATGTCCGTTTCGCCAGATTTTGCGATGAAATCGGTGTCGCTCGGCTGGCTCTCCAGCACGCGCGCCGCCGTCGTCCCCACCGCGATGATGCGCCGACGTTCGCGCTTCGCGCGGTTCAGCGCGTCCGCGGCATCCGAGGTGATCGAATAGGCTTCGCGGTGCATGACGTGGTCGGCCAAGTCGTCCGCCGTCACCGGCTTGAACGTGCCCATGCCGATGTGGAGCGTGACGAAGGCGCGCTCGAACCCCTTCGCGTCCAGTTCCGTCATCAGTTCCGGCGTGAAGTGGAGCCCGGCGGTCGGCGCGGCGACGGCGCCGGGCTTGGCGGCGTAGATCGTCTGATAATGTTCGCGATCGGCGTCGTCGCGCGGGTCGTGACCCTTCTCCCGCTTGATGTACGGCGGCAGCGGCATCCGGCCGATCCGGCCGAGCAACGCGATCGCCGGCTCATCGGTTTCGACTTCCAGCGTGTACTCGCCGGCCTCACCCACGTCGACGACGTGGGCGACGAGATCGGCTTCCACGAAGTGCAACGGCTTGCCGCGCGACGACCCAAGGTTTCGCAGCATCACGTGCCAGCGCCGCTGCTCCGGCTGGCCGAGGAACAGCGCTTCGATCAGCCCGCCGGTTTCCTTCCGCAGCATGAAGCGCGCGGGGATGACGCGCGCGTCGTTGAAGACGAGCAGGTCGCCGCGGCGCAACAGCGCGGGAAGGTCCGAGAACGTTTGATGCGCGATCTTCTTATCGGACCTGCGGTAGTGCAGCAGCCGCGACGCCGAGCGTTTCGGCAGCGGGTCCTGCGCGATCAGCTCGGGCGGGAGGTGGAAGTCGAGGTCGGATGTGTGCATCGTCTGGGATCGCCTCGTGATGCGCGGCGGACACACCGCCCGGGGCGCGCGTTGCGGGAAAGCATCATCCGAACCGATCGGAACACCTTCACGCCGATCGGCCCAACGTCCGATCAAAATTGTTTTCGCTGCATTTCCACGGGCAATTTCGCGATTTTTGCGGGCGGGTCAATTTCGCGGCACGAGGCGCCCATGGCGTTTGCTGAACGCCTTACGTGGCGCCGGCATCCGTCAACGCGATCGTGGCAACGCTGGACCTGCAACTGGTCCGGCTCCTGCGCGCCGCGTTCCTGGACGACGCCAAGCTCGCGGGCCATGGCGCGATCATCCCCGAGCCGATCATCGAGCCGCGCCTGCGGCACGAGCCCGAGCCGTTCATCGAGCCGCGGAAACACGTCCACCCCACGCCGTACTTCGAAGCCCGGCCGATCATCCACCCCGCGCCGCGCATCGCCCCCGCGGAAGACCCGTCGCTCCCACCCCTGCCGGAAGATCCCGGCGGCAAGTGCCCGATCCAGCCGCCGTGGAAGGTTAGACCATGGGAGGCGCCTGTGCCGATGAAGCGGGAGGTAAAGGTTGTAGTGGTTCGCCCCGATATCGTTAGTAAAGGCTCGCTGATCGACTTTTTCTGTTGAGGTCGCGGCGGCTTTGACAAACGAATCAAGACATCGCACGTCTTGAGGTGAGAGGAGCGCGGTTCGGATGTTGCAGTCTCACCAGGTCGAACAACTGATCTGCCTCGTGTCGTCGCTCGACCGCGACGCGCTGCGGAACCAGTTTCAGAACTATCCGTCCGGTTTTCCGATCGATTTCAGCGAAGAGTTTCTGGCCTGCCAGCCGCTGGAGCGGCTGAAGCACATCTTCGTCGCGCTGTGCCTGCAGAACCAGCGGATGCCGCCGTCGGTGCCGGCGACATCCGTCGCGGCCTAGTTTAGGCGCGGGCGGGTTCGTCCATCACATCCGCGTTGGGTGCGCCGCCGCCGTCGCCCGTGAACGTCTCCGCGGGCCGTGCCGGGATCGACAGACGAACGGCGAAGATCCCGCCTTCCGATCGCGCCGCGATCGTCCCGCCCAGCACCTCCACCAACTTCCTGCACAGCGACAACCCGAGCCCGCAGCGCACGCCGACGTCCGCACGCGCTCCGTCACCCCGCCAGAACCGGTCGAACACGCGTGCCGCGTCCTCTGAGTTGACCTGATTTCCACTGTTCGATATGTCGATCGTCACGACGCCGCCTGACATCTGGGCAGTGATCGTCACCGTCCCACCGGCATCGGCATACGTGACGGCGTTGTCGAAGAGGTTGCCGAGGATCATGCGAAGCTTGTCGCGATCGAGGAACGCCACCGCATCCGCGGGGTCGGCGTCAAACGTCACGCGCAGCCTGCGTCGGTCCGCCTCGGCTCGACGGGGCTCCCAGCATTCGGCGATGAGATCGCGCAGGTCGACCCGGTCGGCCTGCACCGCGAGCTGGCGGGCATCGGCGCGGGCGAGCATGAGCAGGTTGTCGACCAGCGCATGCATCCGCTGCGTCACGCGCAGGCACTTGCCGACGACATCCTGGTACGCCGGCCCGTCGCGCGGCTTTGACGCGCAGACTTCCAGCACCGTCTCCAGCCCCGCCAGCGGCGTGCGCAGCTCGTGCGCCACGTCCGCGGTGAACGCCTTCTCGCGCGAGACGGCATCCGATAGCCGTTCGAGCAGCTCGTTCAGCCGTTGGACGACCGGCATCAGCTCGGCGGGCGCGCCGCCGGGGTCGATGCGCTCGGACAAGTCCAGGGCGCCCACGCGCTCGATCGATCCGGCGAGGTCGCCCAGTGGCCGCAGCCCCTGCCGCACCAGCCACGCCATCACCGCAACGCCCGAGAGAACCGCCCCCGCGCCGACGGCCAGCAGCAGCCAGCGAAGCGTCGCGAGCGCGCCGTCCAGCCGGCGCGTGTCCAGCGCCACTGCCAGCGTCACCAACGTTGGTCCCGCGCCTGGCGGTTTCCCCTCCACGCGCGGTTCAAAGTCGAGGAAGACCGCCCGACCGCGCCGTCCATCCGGCAGGGTCAACGATGCGAACGACGGCTCCGCGCCGCTCGTGGCTGGTCGCGGCAGCTCGCGTTCTCCGAGCGATGATGACTTCGCCACGGTCGTCCCGTCGCGATCCCACGCCTGGAAAGAATAAAGTTCCTCCGCGATCGGCGTCGGCGGCAGCGTCTCTTCCTCCAGCTCGACCGAGACGTGCCCGTCTTCCTGCTCGGTCACGGAAATCAGCGCCTGCGCGTGCGCGCGGAGCGACTGGTCGAACTCGGCGACCAGCGACGCGCGCATCAGCATGTACAGCGCGACGGCCGCGACGACGAAGACCGCCGTCAGCGACAGCGTGGTGCGCAGCAGCAGTCGCGATCGCAGGGAGGTCGCGCGCATCACGTCTCCTCGCCCAGCACGTAACCATGCCCACGGCGCGTGTGGATGAGCCGCGCGTGGCCGGGCCGCTCGACCTTGCGCCGCAGGTGGCCGATGAACACGTCGACGACGTTGCTCTCGGGCGAGCCGTTGTCGTCGTACAGGTGCTCCCAGATGTCCGTCCGCGTGACGACCTGGCCCGCGCGCATCGCGAGGAACTCCAGCAGCGCGTACTCCCGCGCGCTGAGCTCCACCGTGTCACCCCCGCGGCGGACGGATCGTTTCGTCGTGTCCAGCTCCATGTCGCCGACGCGGATCAGCGGCGAGGTCGCGCCGTAACGTCTGCGCGTCAGCGCGCGCACGCGCGCGAGCAACTCAGCGAAGGCAAACGGCTTCACCAGGTAATCATCGGCCCCGGTATCGAGCCCGCGCACGCGGTCATCGGACGTGTCGCGGGCGGTGAGGATCAGAACGTGTGCGCGGTTCCCCCTGGCGCGCAGGCGCTTCAGCAGCGACAGCCCATCGAGCCGCGGGAGCATCAGGTCGAGGACGATGACGTCGTAGTCGTTCGTCCGCGCGCGCCAGAGCCCGTCCTCCCCGTCGGCGGATGCGTCGACGGCGAAGCCGGCTTCGCGCAGCCCCTGCGCAATCGATTCACGCAGGAGCTCGAAATCTTCGACCACCAGCACGCGCATTCGCGAACGTCCAACAGTGTTCTCCCTCTCCCCTTGTACTCACGGGGAGAGGGCGGGGGAGCGGGGCAAGGGGCGCTCGATGCGCGACGAACCGGTCGATTTGAGATCCTATGCGTAGCGTGGAATCGACCGGTCACCCGACGACGGAAACCGCTCGCCCCTCTCCCCTGCCCTCTCCCCGGAGTACCGGGAAGAGGGAGTAAGGCGCTCACTCTTTCTTCTTCGCCTTGGCGTCGTCCTTGTCGTCATCGTCGTCGACATCATCATCATCATCGTCGTCGACTTCATCCTTGATGAACTTGCCGTCGGCGGCGACTTCGATCTCGTGCTTCTTGCCGTCGAGCGTGACTTCGGCCTCGTAGATCTCCTTGCCGTCCTCCGTGTCTTTCGTCACCTTCTCGATTTTCGCCCCCTTGGCGTGCTCCTGCAACGTTTTCTGCGCCGCCGCGGGGACGTCGGAGAGCCTCACTTCGACTTCCTTCTCGTCGTCGTCATCGTCGTCGTCATCATCCTCCTTGTCGTCCATCTCCGCCGCTTCCTTCTCGAGCAGCTTTCCGTCGGCGCCGACTTCGACTTCGTACTTCTTGCCGTCGATCGTGACGAGGGCCTCGTAGACTTCTTTCCCGTCCTCGGTTTCCTTCGTCACCTTCTCGATGGCGCCGCCCTTGGCCTCGTCCTTGAACGCCTTCTGGACGGCCGCGGGGGTGTCGGCGAGTTTCACCTCGACCTCTTGCTCGTCCGCCGCGTAAGCGAACGATGCCGCCGCGAATCCCGCCGCCAGCGCCAGGGCCGCGGCCGTCTTCCGTGTTCCGCGCTTGCTCATGGTGATCTCCTTCTCGCGGATCCGACTCGGATCGCGAGTTCGACAGCCTAATAGACCAATATGAAACTGCGGTGAAAGGCGATGAGATTGTTGTTTATAACGCCGGCCGGTCGGGGCGCGCATCACGTCATCCCGAGG
>JBAUGM010000539.1:0-7043 GCA_049679725.1 Tepidisphaeraceae bacterium | reverse complement strand
GAAAAACCGACGTTTCGCCTTGCCGCTTGCCATAAGTCCTTTTGCGCGTTTATCACGACAATCGCGCAAAAGGACTTACGGCAAAATCATTTTTCCGCAGATTCTTTCAGTCGCTTTTTCGGGCTTTTCGCGCGCTTCGCGAAATCGTCGTGCGCGATTGTCATGAGAAACGCGCACGGTTCCACGTGGGTTGTCGGCGACGTCCTGAACACGTCGCACGACGCCAACACGGGAGCGTGCGATGCGACAGGAAACCGATCGTCCGACGTTCGAGGAAATCGCCGAGCGGGTCGAGCAGCTGCTGACCGTCACCCGGCAGCGCTACCAGCGGCTGTGGGCGTACTACCGCAACCCGATGCGGCCCATCGGCGCGGCATCGTCAGCGTCGTCATCGGGCGACGCGCACAGCGATCGCCCGTATCGCCAGGCCCAGGAGTGGGGGCTTCCGCCGCGCATCACGGGGTATCGAAGCGGGAGCGACGTGAACGGCGGGTCGCTCCCCGTCGAGCACGTCACGCGCAAGGAAGTCGTCATCGAGAACGACATCGGCTGGCGCGTCGAGACGATGATCGACTACCTCTTCGGCAAGCCCATCGTCATTGACAGCGCCGCGCCCGATCCGTCGCGCCGCGCGATGATCTCCGAACTGCTCCGCCTGGTCCTGGCGCACAACGGCGGGATCCTGTTCCTCCAGCAGCTGGCGCTGCTCGGCAGCGTGTATGGCTTCGTCGACGTGCTCGTGAAGCTCGACCGCGCCGCGCAGCCGCTCCCCGGCGCGTGCGATCCACGCGATCTCGGAAATCCCCCCGTCTGTGACGACGACGACGAAAACGACAGCGAAAACGAGAACGCAAACGAACCACGACGATCCACCCCGGACGGCGCGCGCCCGTCCGACGAGGCTCCGCCCCTTCCGGAGCCTCACGCCCCCGCAGCGTCCGCGCCGCGCGAGGAGAACCACACCACTCCTCCCGACCAACCCTCACGCACCTCGGCCGCGGGGAAACACCCGCACGCCGCGCAGCTTGCGCGACTGGCCGGCATGGTGCGGCTCGAGGTCGTCGAGCCGGCGCGGGCGCTGCCCTTTTTGTCCAGCGACGACTACCGCGTCGTCGAGGCGTACGCGCAGTGCACCGAGCTCGCAACGCGCTCGACGTCGTCGTGCGACGCAACACCCGCTCGCACGAAGCGCACCTGGACCGACCACTTCCGCCGCGCCTTCACCCACTTAGCGGCGGCGCGCAGCACCGCGGGTTCCTCCACAGGTTCCCCCGACTCCACCCTCACCCTCGACCTCCTCACCCCCACAACGTGGAAGCGCTACGAGAACGCCAGGCTCATCGCCGAAGGGTCCAACTCCCTCGGCCTCATCCCCCTCGTCCACATCCAGAACACCGCCGTCCCCTTCGAATACTCGGGCGCGAGTGACGTCGAGCCGCTCATCCCCCTCCAGGACGAGCTGAACACGCGGCTGTCCGACCGTGCCCACCGCATCACGCTGCAAAGCTTCAAGATGTACCTGGGCAAAGGGATCGAAGGGTTCACATCGCTCCCGGTTACGCCCGGGCGAATGTGGATGACGGACAACGACAACGCCGATGTCGTCGAGTTCGGCGGCGACGCGAGCAGCCCGTCGGAAGACGCGCACCTCTCGGATGTGCGCGAAGCGCTCGACAAGACCAGCGGCGTCAGCCCCATCGCCGCCGGCGCGATCAAGGGCCGCATCGGCCGGCTCACCAGCGCCGCGGCGCTGCGCGTCACGATGCAGGCCCTGCTCGCCAAGACCGACAAGAAGCGCACGACCTATGGCGCCGCCATCGCGCGGATGTGCGAGCTGGCGCTGGCGTGGCTCGACGTCGCTGGGCTGTTCCCGACGACGCCGGACGAGCGCCGTGTCGAGATCAACTGGCCCAGCCCGCTCCCGGAGAACGAGCTCGAGAAGCTGCAGGAGGCGGAAGCGAAGGTGCGCCTGGGCGTGCCCAGCGAAGTCGTCCTGCGCGAGCTGGGGTACTGAAAAACCGGGACGAAAAAGGGGGACTGTCCCCCTTTTTCCACGCCTTCCAACAACGAACTCTCACCCCACGAAAGGAGGAAGCCATGTCTGATGAATCCACCACGCAGGTTGCGCCGGCGCAGGACGTCCAGTCCCCGCCGCCCGCGCCGATGCCCGCGCGGGCAGACGTCGACGAGCCCCGCGCCCATCTGCACCGTCTCGCGGCGGAGCTGATCCGCACGCACAACCGCAGGCTCGTTGTCGAGTACCTGCGCCTGCGCCGCGCGCTGCGCTGACGCAGCCGTTTCTGTAGGGGCGAACCTCGTGTTCGCCCTCGGTCCCCCGCAACAAACTCGGGCGAACACAAGGTTCGCCCCTACGGAGAAACAAACATGCCTTTCACCGGAAAAGCCACCTACACCTCCGGCGCGACGCTACCCGAGATCGCGGAGGACGTGAGCGACCTCGTGGGGATCAACTCCCCGCACGAAACCCCGCTGCTTGATGCGCTGGGCGATCCCGCGCGCAGCGCGCGATCGACCGTCCACGAGTGGCTCGAAGACGCGCTGCTGCCCAACACCGATCGCGTCAACGATGCGACCTACACCAACGTCCTCACCGACACCACCTTCGTCGTCGAGAACGGCTCGCGCTTCCGTGCCGGCGACCAGATCCGCCTCGAGGGCTTGAGCGAGATCATGCTCGTCACCGCCGTCAACACGAACACGCTCACCGTCACCCGCGGCTATGGCGGGAGCACGGCGCAGGCGCTGGCCGACGACATCATCGTCCACATCCTCGGCAACGCGGCGCTGGAGGGCGACGACGCGAGCAGCGCCCGCTTCACCTCGCGCTCGCGCCGGACGAACTACACGCAGATCTTCTCCGCCACCGTCGAGGTCAGCGGATCGGAGCTGGCCGTGCGACAGCTCGGCGTGAGCGATGAGCTGGACTACCAGAAGCACCAGCGCACGCGCGAGCTGATCCGCGACCTGGAGAACTGCGTGATCAACGGCCGCGCCCCGGCCGCGAATCCCGAGGGCTCGGCAACCGTCCGCCGATCGATGCGCGGGATCGTCCCGTTCATCACGACGAATGTCTTCGAGCCCGGCGTCGGCGACTTCCCGCCGGACACGGCGCTCTCGGAGGAGCAGCTCAACCTCGCGCTGCGCAGCATCTGGTCGAGCAGCAGCGGCGGCGTCGACCTGATCGTCGTGGGCGGGACCGAGAAGCGCGCGATCAACACGTTCATCACGTCCAACCGCCGCTTCACACCGCAGACGGATGCGTACCGCGATCACGTGGCGGTGTACGAGAGCGACTTCGGCGTCTGCCGGATCGTCCTCAGCCGCTGGGTGCCCGCGGGCCACGTGCTGCTGCTCGACAGCAGCCGCATCGACGTCATGCCCCTCGCCGGGCGCAGCTTCCACTACAAGCCCCTCGCCACGACCGGCGACCGCGAGAGCGGCCAGGTCGTCGGCGAGTACACGCTGGAGCTGCGTAACGAGAACGCGCACGGGGTGATTCGGAGCTTGGGATGACAAGGTGACAAGGTGCTGGGGTGACAAGGTGAAACATGAGGCCTGTCACCCCAGCACCCCATCACCCCATGACCCCTGCATCTTGTCACGCCAACGACGGGAGACACACCAATGACCTTCTGCACCGACACCGACCTCCTCCACTGGGAACCCAACCTTCTCCGCGAAGCGTCGTTCGCTTCGCAGACGCTGCTCACCGGCACGGGCGACCTCGCGGGGACGACGTTTACGATCGACGCCGGGTCGCTCGCCTCGTCGCACGTCACGCCCACGCAGGTGATCGTCCTCACCGGCGGGACGAGCGGCTGCTACCCGATCGTCAGCGTCGACAGCGCGACGCAGCTGACGATCTCGACGCTCTACGACAACCTATTCCCGGTCGGGGGCAGCGGCGTGGCGAGCCCCGTCGGGTCGGCCGTCGACCTGGCGTTCGCCATCCGCACCTTCTGGCCGCAGCGCCGCGTGGTGAGCGATCTGCTCCTCGCCGCCGCGGGGCTCGACCCGACGCGCGCGGACATCGACGAAGTCGTGTTCAACCCCGAGTCCTTGCGCAAGCCCGCGGCCCTCGGCACGCTGCACATGATCTACTCCGCCCTCGCGGCCGCCGCGGCCGAGCCCGCGGCGCTCGCGACGCGCGCCGACATGTACGAACGGATCTACCGCCGCGCGTTGCGCAACAGCGTGGTCCAACTGGACCTGAACGGCGACGGTGAGGCCGACGTGGTGCGCCCGCTGAACGTGCTCCAGCTCCAGAGAGTCTGATCGACGTCCCGCTGTTCCGCTTGCGGCGTCGCGGATCGGCGACCGTTCGTCCGCGAAGCCGCAAGCGGCAGGACCGCGGGTGACATGACCATCGGAGTTCATCATGAATCTTCTCATTGTCCTCGCCGACTCCTCCGCGCCCCTCGACCAGCTCACCAGCTTCGGCGTCGCCGGCTTCATGGGCGCGATGTGGCTCTGGGAGCGGCGGACCAGCCAGCGGCGCGAGCAGCAGATCGACGAAGCCCACGCCCGCATCCTCGGCGACCGCGTGCAGCTCGACGTGCTCATGTCCGTGGTTCGTCAGAACGCCGAAGCCATCACCCGATTGTCCGCCACGCAGGACCAGCTCCTGCGGCAACTGGAAAGGAGCTCGACGTGAATCAGCCCATTTACCAGGATCCACCATTCCCGTCGCGAAGGCGCAAGCGCCGGCGAATTCTCAGTGGCGTTCGCGACGTCGCTTGCGTCTTCGCGATTCCGGCGGCGCTCCTCGCGCTCGTCGGCTGCGCACCGCTGGACGCGCAGTCCAACCTGCTCACGCAGGCGCGACGCGGAATCGACCTCGCGCAGTCGAACCGCGCGAATTGTGCGTCCGTCCACGAGCAATACGCGAAGCTGAAGCGTCAGCGTCTCGACGACGCCTTCGACGCCGACGTGCGCGAGCAGGACCAGCTCACCGCTGACTGGGTCATCGACCACCGCGCCGCCTACGCCGTGGCGCTGGAGGCTTTCGCGCATCAGCAGCGCGAGCTGGATGAGTCCGATGCCGTCGCGCGGCGTAACCTGCACGCCGTCGATGTCGCTCTCGAACGATTGCAGTTTCTCCAGTCGATCCAGAACCGCTGGCTCCCCGCTCTTTTACCGGAGGACGAGAAATGAACGCGAAGCAACTGAAGGAAGCCGTCGCCCGCGCCGTCCGCGCCGAGTGGCCCGCCTTCGCGGCAGACCACCCGCGCCTGGCGGCGGTGCTCGACGAGGAACTTGTGACGATCACCCTGTCGCGCTCGATCGAAGACGACCCGGAGTACCGCGCCGCCATGCAGACCGCCGCGGAGATCGGCGCGGGGGCGGAGGTGGTGACCGACGTCGTCACGCGCCTGGTCGGGCGGATGATTCGGACGCTGCTGTAGGAAGCCCGATTGGAGAGATCCCCGGGCTTCGCTTGCGCTACGCCGCGGGGCGTAGCGCAGCGGAGTCCGCGGATTCATTTCTCCGCTCGTCTACAGGAGATTCCCCCCATCCCCTACAATCCCCGCGATCATGAGCACCCCCGCAGAAGAGAAGCAACCCGAGAAGTCCTGGCAGGCGCGCATCGGCGAGGCCACCGACGCCATCGCGCAGTCGTTCGTGGAGTCGATCAGCTACGACCGGAGACTGTACAAGCACGACATCGCCGGCAGCCTCGCCCACGCCGCGATGCTCGCGAAGGTCGGGCTGATCACGGAGGAGGAGCGGGCGAAGATCGAAGAGGGGCTGCGGTCGATCGAACGCGACATCGAGGCGGACAATCTTAAATTTGATATCGCCAACGAAGACATCCACATGGTCGTCGAGGCGGAACTGATCCAGCGCATCGGCGAGCCCGGCAGAAAGCTGCACACGGGGCGGAGCCGGAATGATCAGGTGGCGCTGGACCTCACTTTGTGGCTGCGAGCTGCTGCGAATGCGCTGGACGACGGAAGCCTTGGCGAGCTCATTCGCGCGTTCGTTGCACTCGCAGGGCGAAGTGCGAACGTGGTGATGCCTTCTTACACACACCTGCAACGCGCGCAACCAATCTCAGCAGGCGCTGAAGCGCTGGCATGGGCCCGCATGTTCGAGCGGGATCAGGAACGAATCCTCGGTGTGCCGCGCCCTGTCTGGCAAATCACTGACAGTCCGTTGGGCAGCGGAGCGATCGCTGGAACATCCTTACCGATCGACGCAGAGTGGACTGCTCAGGCTCTGGAGCTTACGGCCGGACCTCACAGCAGCATCGAGAAAACCGCATCGCGTGATGACGCCTGCGATTTCGTCTACGCCTGCGCCATGATCGCCCAGCACCTCTCCCGCTGGGCCGAGCAGTGGATCATTTACATGACGACCGAGTTCGGCTTCATCAAGATCGCCGACCGGTACACGACCAGCTCGTCGATGATGCCGCAGAAGCGCAACCCCGACATGCTCGAGCTGATCCGCGGCCGGTGCGGCAACGTCTACGGCGACCTCTTCGCCCTGATGACGATATTGAAAGGCCTCCCCATCGGCTACAACCGCGACCTCCAGGAGGACAAGCGCATCGTCTTCCGCGCCTACGACACCGTCAGCTCCTGCCTCACCATGGCCGCGGCGATCGTGAACTCGGCGAGCTACGACAAGGAGCGGATCGAACCCACGCTGGATCGCGGATTTTTGGATGCGACGAGCCTCGCGGAGTACCTCGTGACGAAGGGTGTGCCGTTTCGCACGGCGCATCACATCGTGGGGACGCTCGTCGCGCAGTGCGAGCGCGAGGGGAAGCACGCGCTGTCGCAGCTCTCCGCGCAACAATTCAACGATGCGATCGCGACGAAGAGCGACGTGCGCGTCACCGACGACGTCTACAGCGCGCTCGGCGCCCACAACGTCGTCAAGCGCTACCAAAGCGCCGGCGCCGCGGGGGGTAAACCGTTCGAGGAGCAGTTGAACGCATGGAAGAAGCGGTTGGGGATATGACTTGATCCATCGTGTAGCCGGCGAGCTTGCTCGCGGTTTTGGGAAGTGAACCG
>JBAUGM010000538.1:0-3804 GCA_049679725.1 Tepidisphaeraceae bacterium | reverse complement strand
GGCTTGGGCGTCTCGCCCGAGCGTTCGAGGGAAGCGGCTGACCGCCGCGAAAGCTCGGGCGAGGACGCCCAAGCCACGAAACCCCAAGCCACGGTTTACATCCAGGCGCCATGGCCCGCCGCCGACGTGATCATCGGCAACCCGCCGTTCCTCGGGGCCAAGCGGCTCAAGCCCGAGCGCGGGGCCGACTACGTCAACGCCGTCCGCAAGCTCTACCCGGAGGTGCCGGGGATGGCCGACTACTGCGTCTACTGGATCCGCCGCAGCCACGATCACCTGCCCGATTGCACCAGGGCCGACCCCTTCGCCGGCCGCGCGGGGCTCGTCGGCACGCAGAACATCCGCAACAACCAGTCCCGCGTCGGCGGCCTCGATCACGTCGCCGCCACCGGCACCATCGTCGAAGCCGTCGACAACCAGCCATGGAGCGGCGAGGCCAACGTCCACGTCTCCATCGCCAACTGGATCAAGTCGCAGGACGCGGCGGTCGTGCCGAAGGTGAAGCGGTTGTGGACGAAGGTACCTGTGGCCGCCGGCTCCCGAGGCCGAAGGTCGAAGGACAAGCGCGCGGACAACACCTACGAACTGAAGGACCGTGAAACGGACGAAATCAGCGCTTCATTGTCCGATTCCGAAGACGTGACCGGCGCACTTCAGATCCAAGCCAACCAGAAGCCGAAGCGGGTGTTCCAAGGAAACACGCCGGGTCACGATGGGTTTGTTCTCTCAGCGGACGAAACAGGGGTACTTTTAAAGAAGGACGACTTATCCAAGGAAGTTGTCCGACCCTACTTGATCGGCCGCGAACTTCTATCGGGCGACGGTCTTCCCGACCGCTTTATCATCGACTTTGCACAGCGTGATCAGATGGAAGCGGGAACATTCTCTGCTGCCTTCGCCCACGTTCAAGCGAACGTTCTGCCGGACATCAGGAGCAAGGCAGAGGCCGAGAAGGGCGCAGACAGATCTCGCCGGGCACAGCTTGAGCGATGGTGGATGCATTGGCGTTCACGAGCTGACCGTGCGGAAGCAGCAGCAAAGCTACGAGGGCGATACATCGTCTGCTCCCGCGTTACCAAGCGCCCCATCTTCGTCTTCGTATCGACCGACATCCTGCCGGGTGACGCACTGCAAACCTTTACGTTTGACGACGACTACAGCTTCGGACAACTACAATCGAGCCTGCATTTCCTTTGGTTCGTAACGAACTGCTCAAAACTCAAGAGCGACTTCCGCTACACACCGGAGTCCGTCTTCGACACCTTCCCCTGGCCCCAATCCCCCACGAAGGCGCAGATCGACGCTGTCGCGTCGACGGGGCGGGAGGTTCGGCGGGTTCGGGCGGAGGCGTTGGCGGTGATCGACGGCGGGCTGCGGGCGGTGTATCGCACGCTCGAACTTCCCGGCAAGCACCCGCTGAAGGAAACCCACGCCGCGCTCGACGCGGCGGTGCTCGACGCCTACGGGTTCTCGCCGAAGCAGGACCTGCTCGCGCAGCTGCTGGAGCTGAACCACGCCGTCGCGGCGCGGGAGAAGCGGGGCGAGCCGGTCACCGCGCCGGGCGTGCCGCCGGGCTACCCGGAGCCGGCGCAGCTCGTCACAAGCGACTGCATCCGCCCCTGACGCGCCGGCCGGTGCGAACGGCGCGCGGGGCGCGAAGTCGGGGATCATCCACGAGTTATCGAGCGCGGTTTCCGCACGACACGGATACCCGCGCGACGGCGCACCACGCATACCAACAGTTCCAGATTGTTGTTGACACAGCCGATATTAATTCGCGATGATCGGGGACAGGCCGTCCGGGGCGTTCGTTGCCGGGCGGTGGGTTTGCACCTCCGGGCCTGGGGAATTGGAGAATCTCATGCCGACCGAACCGCGCCGCGCGTTCGTTCTTACCACGTCGCCCGCTCCTCGCCGCCGCCGCCGCCACCGCTGCCGTCGCCGAAGCAGTGCATTCACGCTGGTTGAACTGCTGGTGGGACTCGTTCATCGCCAGGTACGTCACGAAGACCAAGCAGGGCGTGAGCAGCGGAAGCAGCGAGGAAGCCGCCGATGCGAAGCGGAGCATCATCTGGGGTTGCCCCGCGTGGGGCGGGCAGCGCAGCGTTGCGTTGGGCGAGTTCAACCGCAACTTCACCGGCTACGGCATGAACTGTTACCCCGTCTTCACCGCCACCTCGCCGTGCTGGGTCGCCCCTGATGCCGCCGCCACCGCCTTCGAGCAGCCGCACTCGCCCGTCCGCGCGCTGATCCGCTGGAACAGCGGCGGGCAGAACGGGAACTTCATCAAGCGCACGCGCTGGACCCAGCCGGCCGAGCGCATGCTCATGGCCGACAGTTGGAACTGGCGCGTCAAATCGCGCCCCAAGCCAACCAACGGCGTGTTCCCCGAGCAGCCGATCCCCGACCAGTCGCTGGCCTTCTCCGACACCTCCCCGCTCGACCAGACCCTCGTCGACGTCTACCGCCACGGAAAGACGCCCAGCGAGCGCGGCGCCCGGCCTCGCTCGTACGCGCGCAACGCCGGCAAGGTCGGCTACAACATCCTCTACGCCGACGGCCACGTGTTGACCCACACGACGCAGGACGCGGCGTACGACTCGATCCGCTTCGGCAACCCCGGCGGCATCCGCTCGCCGTGATCGTAGTGGTCCATCCCCGTCGCAACGTGCTACAGTTCGGGCATCGTGACGGCGGACGGTCCACCCTCGCCAAACCAGTTCGCGCTCCTGCTCGACGCGCTGCACTGCGGCGCGGCGCTGCTGTCGCGCGACGGGCGGATCGCGTACGCCAACGGGCGGCTGTGCGCCATGATGGGACGGGGCCGGGCGGACGTGATCGGCGCGGATCTTTGGTCGCTGTACGCGGACGACGCGGAGGCGCGGAAGGAGATCGCGCGCATGCTCGAGCGGTTCGACCAGCCGCACGAGGCCGAGCACTACCTCCCGCAGCCCGATGGGTCGCGACTGCCGGTGCTGTCGTCGGCGCGGGCGATCGCCGGCGCGGGCGTTGGCGCATCGGCCGAGTACCGGCTCGTCACGATGATCGACCTGTCGCAGCAGAAGCAGACCGAGGCGGAGCTGCGCCAGCAGTACGAGATCATCGCCCAGCTCGGCAACACGTTCCTCGGGACGGCTGAAGACCTCAAACACTACTCCGAGGAGCTGGAAGCCCGCGTGCGCGAGCGGACGGCGGAGCTGCTCGAGGCGAACCTCGACGCGATCTACATGCTCGCCGTCGCGTGCGAGGCCAAGGACCAGGACACGGGCCGGCACGTGCGAAGGATCCGCGACTACGCCGCCGCCCTGGCAACGGAGCTTGGCTTTGACGCGCGCGATGCGGAATCGATCGGCTACTCCGCGGTGTTGCACGACGTCGGCAAGATGCACGTGCCGGATCACATCCTCAAGAAGCCCGGGCCGCTCACGGACGAGGAGCGGCTCATCATCCAGCAGCACACGCTGGCGGGCGAGCGGATCCTGTCGGAGAAGCCGTTCTTCCGCCGCGCGCGACTGATCGCCCGCGGCCACCACGAGAACTGGGACGGCAGCGGCTACCCGGACGCATCGTCGCGCCACGACATCCCGATCGAGGCGCGAATCGTGCACCTGGCGGACGTGTTCGACGCGCTGACGACGCCGCGGGTCTACAAGCTCGCCTGGACGAGCGACGACGCGGCGGGCGTCATCACGGAGTCGAGCGGGAAGATGTTCGACCCGGAGGTGGTGAGGGCGTTCGACGCGCTCCGCGCGCGCGGCGCGATCGGACAACCGTGAAGCGCCGCCGCTTGCGGCGGGTTTCTTC
>JBAUGM010000537.1:0-2400 GCA_049679725.1 Tepidisphaeraceae bacterium | reverse complement strand
ACGTCGTGTCGAGGTCACCGCTGGGGGTGAGGCGGAATAGCGTCGCGTCGCCGAGGTCTGAAAAGCCCGAGACGATCAGTCGGCCGCTGCCGTCGAGCACCATCCGCAGCGGCAGGTCGCCGCCGCCAAAGTCCACCGTGCGGTAGCCGATGCCGCCGGCGTAGGTCGTGTCCAGCGCGCCTGACGACGTGAGGCGCATGATCACCTCATCGCCGCCCGTCCACATCGCAATCAGGAGATTGCCTGAGGACTCGATCGCCACATCGACCGCGCCGGCCGAGCCGGCGAAGCTGATGTTCTTCTTCCCATCGCCGTCGAACGTCGTGTCGAGCGAGCCGTTGGTGTTGAACCGGGCGACGACGGCGTCGCTGCCGCTGTTGGTCTGGCCGACCACGACGATCTTGCCATCGGACTGGATCGCCAACCCTTGGCCCATCTCCGTGCCGCCGAAGCTCAGGGTGGTGATACCATCGCTGCTGAAGCTGGTGTCCAGCGTGCCGTCGGTGTTGAAGCGGGCCAGGGCGAGGTTGCCGCCGGCGCCCGAGGTCTGACGACCGCAGCAATTCGTTCCGAGTGCTACCATCGCTTAGTGAACCCTACCCCCCGTTTGCGTCCAGCTATCACGTCCTTCGAATAACCCTCAACAGTCGACGGACATTGGATCAACCAACACCTGCAAATCTTCTACTTCCAAGGGTTCACTTCCCGCCCAGACCTCCGGTTCCGCTCCGAACTGAATCGAAAAGATGTGGCCATCGACTATCCATAGTTCGGCCTTCAAACGCAACTGGACCTCGTGACTGAACACGGTCGCCGTGGCGAGCTTTCGCTCCTGTCGGCACGGGAAGAGGTGACTTTCTTCCCATGCAACCCTGCCACGCTTCATAGCGAAGAAATCCACCTCTGTCCCACGAACGATTCGCTGGATCTTATTAATGTCCGAGATTTGAAGCCGAAGTAAATCCGCTGCTTCACGCGGCAGCTTTCCAATCAACGAATCCAAGAGGAGAGCCTCAAGACGATTGAGTCGATTACTCCTCAGCCATTCGAACATAAGCGTCCCTTCACCCACCCTCGTCAATCACACGGGCAAGGGTCTGAATCATCTGAGTAATCATCGGCAGCGCCTAACATTGCCCCACCCGCAGTCCCTTTCAGCGCATCAGGGACACGCACCCATTGTTGAGACAGGACGTTTGGCATGGGATTGTTTGCCTTCCACGTCTTGGGCATGAAGCGGTACCGGTAGGGATCTGACAACGCGTGGGTCTTCGGGCTCACGTAATTTCCGTTCCAGACCGACCGCGGGCCCCCATGGCGGTTTGGAATCCAGTGAGAGAACTCCTTTCCTTTGCCGGGTGATCCTGCAGACATCTTTCCGAGCTTCATGCCAGCCGCAGCCAACCAAGCCTCTCTGGACACCTGCCCCATCGTCTCACTCACTTCGAGCATCTCGTCACAGGGGTCGAAGAACCAGTTCTGAGGAATGGGATCGCCGAACGGCACCACTCCGTTTGCCCATGCCAGCGCGCCGTCATGCGCCCCCTCGCTGGCGGACGTCCATACCTGTCCGGCCGCGTCCGATCCGTATCCCCCAAACGCGGTGTAGGCGAGGTTTCCCCAGCCCTGGTACCACCGCTGCAAGCCCTCAGGATCGAGGTAGTTGACCGGGCTGCTCCCGACGTACTGGTAGGCGTTCATTCCATCCACGTACGGCCCATCCGGATGCCGGTCCTGCTCCAGCCACCTTCCAAGAGTCGAACTGTAATCGCGGCCGTTGCCGCCGACGTTGAAGTGGTAAAGGCCGGTGTCGCCGTCGAAGCGACCGCCTTGGTGGAGATGCTTCCAGCCGATGTCGCTCGTTCCGTCGGCGTCGGCGGCGAAGTTGGCATCGAGGACGGTGGCGGTGCCGTACGGATCGTACTGGAAGCGTTCGACGATCGTGCCGTCTGAGGATGCCGCCACGGCCGTGACGTTCCAGTTGCCGTCCTGAACCGCGTAGTGCCGAACGTCACTGCCGGTGGTCTCGGCGTGCAGGCGAGCCACGGCGAAGTCGTTGCCGACGCGGCCGGCGATCACGATCTTCCCGTCCGACTGGAGCGTCATCGCCTCGGCGTTCTCGTACGTCGTGCCGCCGGCGAAGTCGATGCGGACCTTGCCGTCGGTGTCGAACGAGGTGTCAAGCGAGCCGTCGGTATTGAAGCGCGCGACCGCCATGGCCGTGTCGCCGTCGGCCGTGCCGCCGACGACGATCTTGCCGTTGGCGTCGATCATGAGGTCCTCGCCCTCGTCGGCGCCGGGGCCGAAGTCGGCGTGGGCGAGTCCGTCGCCGCTGAAGCTGGTGTCGAGGGTCCCGTCGGCCAGCACACGGGCGGCGACGAGGTCGGCGTTGGCCCCGCC
>JBAUGM010000536.1:0-12929 GCA_049679725.1 Tepidisphaeraceae bacterium | reverse complement strand
GCTCGGGAACATTCCCGTGACGATTGATGGACTCATGGCGCGGTTGAACGACACCATCGCGCAGACTCAACCGGCGCGGCTGGCGTCGTAGCACGTGGCACGGGCTTCCAGCCCGTGTTTTGGTTTTTGAGAACAGAAAGACACGGGCCAGAAGCCCGTGCCACATGAGATGGCACATTCGCCCGACACTCACTGGCAACGCCTCTCGCTGCTCACGGGACAGTTTCGCGCGAACGTGAACGCGCTGACACCGCGCTACCCGTCGCTGGCGCACAAGCTCCTCCAGCTTCCCGCGACGACCAAGCTCGTCTCCACCGCCGGCGCTCAGCTTCACCTTGCCGACCAGATCAATGGCCGGATCCGCGAGATCGCTGACCCCGCGCCCCCCGCCGCCGCCCGGCAGATCGCCGCGAAGGTCTACCCGACAGGATCGTGCACGTTCCCGCTCGTCGTCGCTGGCCTCGGCTTCGGCTGGATCTGGCAGCAGCTCTACGCGATGCCGGTCACCACGCCGATGCTTCCCGGGCACCGCCCGCCCCTTTACTTGATGGCGGGCGACATCGGGCAACTGCACGCGATCCTGCACGTGCACGACTGGCGCACGATGCTCGCCGACGAACGCGCGCAACTCTTCGTCGGGGCCGACGCATTCGAGCAACTCGAGCGTTCCCTGCTGATCGACACGCGTCTCCCCTGGCCCAAGCTCGCCGTGACGGTCGAACCCTCGTGCTGGCCTGCGGGAAAGAGCTTGGACGGTCTCGTCCAATCCCTCTTCGCGCGCGGCGGGAAACGTCTCAACGAACTGGCCCAGCGCAACCTCGCCGCCTACGCGGGTGCGACCGCTTCAGCGATCGCCGGGAAGATCGAGAGCGGTGCGCCACTCCGCATCCTCGGCATCACCAGCCGCTACACGACCTTCCTCCAGCACTCCATGCGCGACTGGCTCGACGCATTCTCGCGCCTTGGTCACAGGACCAAGCTCCTCATCGAGCACGCCGATCACGAGGTGATGAACAACATCGTCTACGCCGAAGCGTGCGCCGATTTCCGCCCGGACCTGGTCGTCCTGATCGACCACTACCGAGCCGAACTCCGCGCCATTCCGGACAACATCCCGTGCGTGATGTGGATTCAGGACCGGTTGCCGAACATCTTTAACGCCAGCGCCGGCCCGTCGCAGACGCAGCGCGACTACGTCCTCGGGTTCGGCCGGCAGGAGTGCGTGGACGACTTCGGCTACCCTCACGACCGCTTCCTGCCGACGCGCATCGGCGTCAACGCCGACCGCTTCGCGCCGCGCCAGCTTGAGCCGGGCGAGATCGATCGCTTCGCCTGCGACGTCTCCTACGTCAGCCACGCCGGCGCGACCGCGGATGCGATCATCTCGGACACCCTGGCGCAGCGCGCGTCGCCTGACGCCCGCCGACTGATCGGCGACATCTTTGACCGCTTCCGCGGCATCTACGACTCCGGCGACTATGTCACCGAAGCCGCGGACGTGAAGGATCTCATTCACCAATCGATGGCGGAAACGAAGACGGCTGTCGCCGACATCACGCCGCTCGTCGACCTGTTTCTCCAGCGCGTCAACAACGCCCTCTTCCGCCATCAGACACTCGCGTGGCTCGCCGAGCTCGACATCGATCTCCGCATCTACGGCAAAGGCTGGGAGTCGCACCCGACGCTCGCGCGCTTCGCGCGCGGCGTCGCGGACAACCAGTCCGAGCTCTGTGCGATCTACCAGGCAAGCCGGATCAACCTCCAGGCGACGCCGCACGGCGCCGTGCACCAGCGGCTCACCGACGGTCTTTCCGCCGGCGGGTTCTTCCTGATCCGCTACACGCCCGCCGACGTCGTCGAGAACGTCTACCGGCCGATCTGGGACTGGTGCGTGAACCACGGCGTGCGATCGGATGAAGACCTCAAACGCCGCGCGACGCCCGAGATCAGCGCGCGCCTCGCACAACTCGCGATGCTGAAGAAAGGCGACCCCTTCTCCTTCGGCGTCCCGCTCGTCACCTCGATGGCCCTCGCCGCCGACGGCGACTACACCTGCTCCGCCGGCAGCATCTGGGCGGAGTACGGGAAGGTTTCCTTCGATTCGGCCGAAAAGGCCCGGCAGAAGGTGACGCATTACCTCGCCAGCGCAGACCAACGCCGCGCGATTGCGACGTCGATGCGGCAGCGCGTCCTCGATCGCCTGACCTACACCGCCATCACCCGCCGACTGCTCGGCATGATCTCCGCCAATCTCGCGAAGCACGACGCGACCACGCCAACAGCGAGGGCCGCGTGATCGTCGCCATCGACACCAACTGCATCCTCCCCGGCAAGGTCGGCGGGATCGAGAACTACGTGCTCGGGCTCGTCGCGGCGCTAAAGGCGCACGCGCCATCCGTCTCCCGCCTCGTCCTCGTCACGCGGCTGGAGAACCGCGACCTCTTCGAACCGTTCGCCGACGATCGCTGCGAGGTGATGCTCGTCGAGCGGCCACACTATCAAGGGAAGCGTGTTGCCGACTGGGCCGCCCTGTCAGCGCAGGACGCACAGGCCGGCGCGCGGCTTCTTGCGGAGTACCAGCGCACGAAGGTCGCCATGATTCACGAGCGTGGCGCCAACGTCGTCCACTTCCCCGGCAACGCGATCAACCCGCTCGACATCGACCTGCCGGCCGTCCTGAACCTGCACGACCTCCAGCACCGCTACTTCCCGCAGTACTTCACGCCCGCCGAACTCGCCAACCGTGACCAGTGGTGGGCGGCGGCGGCGCGGCGCGCCGATGCGCTGATCGCGACGACCGAGTGCGTCGCGGGCGACCTGCAGCGACATCTGCGCGTCGACCCGTCGCGCATCATCGTCACGCATCCGCCGGTCGACTCCACATTCCGGCGCTGGCCTACCTCCGGCGAGTTGCGGGACGTGCGGGATCGGTTCGCGCTCGCGCAGACGACGTTCCTCTACCCCGCGGCCGTGTGGCCGCACAAGAATCACGAGCGACTGATCCGCGCGTTCGTCACCGCGGGAATCCCCGAATCGCAGCTCGTGCTGACAGGCGGAGGTCAAGACGGTTCAACGTTGCCGGAGCTCACGCGCGACCTCGGCGCCGAGTCGACGGTCCGGTTCCTCGGCCGCGTCAGCGCCGACGAGTTGCTCTGCCTCTACCACCTCGCGACGGCGACGATCGTTCCCAGCGAGTTCGAGGCATCGAGCTACCCCGTCATGGAAGCGATGGCCTGCGGCTGCCCGGTTGCCAGCTCCAACGTCACCGCCCTTCCGGAACTCGTCGGCGACGCGGGCCTGCTCTTCGATCCGCACGACGAAGACGCGATGGCCGACGCGATGCGGCAACTGGCGACCGACGACGAGCTCTGGTGCGCGCTCAGCGCAGCCGGCCGGCGCCGCGTGCGGGAGTTCACCGCCGAGCGGTTCGCCGAGGGCGTCGTCACCGCCTACCGCGCCGCCATCTCTTCCAGGGAGCAGCGACAAGCCGCATGAGCACGACGATCCGAGTCATCGATTACACCGCAAACGCCGGGGGCGGCGTGCGATTCACGTCGCAGCTCCTGCCGGCGCTGATGCGCCAGCGCGCTGGCGCCCGCTTCGAACTCGTCAGCCACGGGGCCGCACTCGGGCGCTACCAGGAACTGCTCGCGCGGACTGGCGTCGCAATCCGCACGATCGATATCGCACCAGACGGCACCGATTGGCGGTTCGACGTCTCGCAGATGGCGCTCGACGGCTGCGACCTTGCGTGGCTGCCATGGATTCACCGCCACCGCGTCGCGCAGTCGCACGCCGGTCGCGTCGTCGGCTCATTTCACGATGCGATTCTCTTCCAGTTCGAAGCGATGTTCGACGGACTTCTCCCCGCCGGCGCTGCGGACGATGAGCGTCGCACGCTGCGGCAGTGGTTCGCCTCGCCCGCGGGGATCGCGGTGAGCTCTGATGCGACCGTCGCGACGCTCGGTTCGATCTTTGGAGTCCCCGACGATCGGCTCGCGGTGATTCCGGTTTCGGGCGAGCACGCCAAGCCGCAAGCGGCGGCCCCGGCGCTGCCGGCGGAGTGGACGTGGGCGAACGAGCCGTTCCTCCTCTGCCCCGCGAATATCTCGCCGCACAAGAACCACGAGACGCTGCTCCGCGGCGTCGCCAAGTGGGGTTCAAGAAGACACCGCCTCGTCCTCACCGGCGACGCGACGCACCTCGACAAGTGCAAGTGGTCGCGCGCCGTCAGCGTTCGTGAGATTGCCGAGCAGTGCGGCTTTGTGATGGGCGAGTCGCTCATCCCGCTGGGTTACGTGTCGGACGAGATCTACGACGCGCTGCTCCAGCGCGCCTGGGCGCTGGTCATGCCGACCCTCGCCGAGGGCGGCGGAAGCTTCCCGGTCTTTGAGGCGCAGCAGCGTGGCATTCCCGTGCTCTGCTCCGACATCCCCGTTCTGCGCGAGCAGATGGCCCGGTCCGGCGCGCAGGTCGCGTGGTTTGACCCGCACGAGGCCGAGCATCTGGCCACGCAGCTCCGCACGTTCGACGAACTGTACCCGGCGTGGAAGACGACGGCTGTCAATCAGATCCGCACGATGCGCCGCCGCTCGTGGGACGACGTGGCGACGGAATACTGGATTCGCTTCGACGAACAGTTGGGCGTGGGCAGCCGATCGATGCGGCTTGCGAGCTAGACGAGAGAAGGAACGATGTCCGACAAGCACATTCCCGTCGCGATCCCTGACCTTTCCGGCAACGAGGAGCGGTACGTCCTCGAAGCCCTCCGCAGCTCGTGGATCAGCTCGACCGGGCCGTTCATCCAGCGCTTCGAGAAGGACTTCGCCGCGATGTGCGATGCCCGCGCCGCCATCGGCGTGTGCAACGGCACCGTCGCGCTGCACCTCGCGCTGCTCGCGCTGGATGTTCGTCCCGGCGATGAGGTGCTCGTCCCCTCGCTCACGTACATCGCGACGGCCAACGCAGTGCGCTATGTCGGGGCCGAGCCGGTTTTCGTCGACGTCGATCCCCAGACGTGGTGCATCGACCCGACGAAGCTCGAGGCCGCCATCACGCCGCGGACGAAGGGGATCATCCCCGTCCACCTCTACGGCCACCCCGCCGACATGGACGCGATCAATCACATTGCCGGCGTGCACGGCTTGTGGGTCGTCGAGGATGCGGCCGAGGCACACGGCGCGCGCTACAAGGGTCGCGCGACCGGGTCGCTCGCGCCGGTCGCGACGTTCTCGTTCTACGGCAACAAGATCCTGACCAGTGGCGAAGGCGGCGCGTTGACCGTCAGCGACCCGCGCATGGAACTCCGCATGCGCACCCTCCGCGGCCAAGGCATGGACCCGCAGCGGCGGTACTACTTCCCGGTGACGGGCTACAACTTCCGCCTGACGAACCTCGCCTGCGCGATCCTGTGTGCTCAGCTCGAGCGGACGGAGCAGATCCTCGCCCGTCGACGCGCAATCTTCGCGGCGTACCGCGAGGCGCTGGCGGATGTGCCGGGCATCAGGTTCCAACCTGTTGCGTCGTGGGCCGATCCGGCGCCGTGGCTGTTCTGCATCACGGTCGATGAGAAACCGTTCGGCCGTTCGCGCGATGAACTGATGGCGACGCTGGGCGGCGACGGCGTTGAGACGCGCCCGTTCTTCGTCCCGCTGCACGGTTTGCCGCCCTTCCGCGAGCAGTCGATCAGGCGTGGCGAAGTCCTACCCATCACCGACCAACTCGCGGCCTGCGGGATGAACCTGCCGACGTACTCCGGCATGAGCGATGCCGACGTGATGCGCGTCGCCGAGTGCGTGCGACATGCCCATCGCGCCACCGCCCGCGTCGTGAAGAAGAAGGCCGCTTGAGCGGGAACTTACGGATACGTGGCACGGGTTTGTAACCCGTGCGTTCTTCCAAGAATGCACGGGTTGCAAACCCATGCCACGGCAGACGAAGGAAGTGCAATGCGCTTTTACGGACAATGGAACCCACCGGTCGACAAGGTGCTCTACGAGCGCTACTTCACCGGCGTCGTCGGGGGCTTCTTCATCGAGGCCGGCGCGTTCGACGGGCTCATCGAGTCGTCGTGCAAGTTCTTCGAAGAGTACCTCGGCTGGCGCGGCATCAACGTCGAGCCGACGCCGTGGAACTTCCAGTTGCTGGCGAACAACCGACCCCACTCGACGAACCTGCGGCTCGCCCTCTCCGCCGTCGCGGGCACGGCCGAGTTCACGCAAGCCGTCCATCCGACGCGCGGGCAGCACTTCGGCAACGGGTCGCTGAAACACACGGACGAGCACGTGCGATACCTCGAAAAGGAAGGCTGCACCTTCGAGCAGTTTCCAGTTCAGACGATTCCCTACCGCGAGTTGATCGCCCGCCACGGCGTGCGGCAGGTCGACCTGATGGTCCTCGACGTCGAAGGGCACGAGGCGGACGTCATCGCCGGCATGCGCGGCTGCGCCGTCCTCCCGTGCGTCCTGTGCGTCGAGCACGGGCACCATGGCGTCGACGGGACGAGCAGGATGCTAGAGCCGCTCGGTTATCGATACGACTTCAGCAGTTTCAACAACTCCATGTACCGCCGCGCGGCGTGAGCGAGGTGAGTGACATGCTCGACTTGTCGATCATCATCCCAACGTGCAATCGCGCAGTTCACCTCGAACGGCTACTCGTGGGCCTCTGGACGGGCGTCGGTTGCGAGTACGAGGTGATCGTCGTTGATGGCGCGAGCGCAGATGACACGCCGGACGTCCTGGCCGACGCGAAACGATCGATGGGCGCCATGCTGCGGGTCATCCGCGAGGGGTTCGTCCGCGCCACCAACAAGGGGTTGCGCGCCGCGCGCGGGCGGAACGTCACGTGGATCAACGACGACGCCCGGCCGCTCCCCGGCTCGCTGGATGCTGCCGTGGTGCAGATGGACACGGCCGACGATCGCGTCGGCATGCTCGCGATGTACCACCGCTGCGACGCGACGAAGAACATTGCGTACGAGACGACGCACCGCGGACAGACGTACAAGCTGATGCACGTGCGCGGCACGCTCTACGCGAACTTCGGACTGGCGCGCCGAGCGACCTGGGAGCGCCTCGACTACTTTGACGACCGTTTCTTCCTGTACGGCGCGGATCCGGACCTCTCCCTGAAGGTGTGGCACGCGGGCCTGACGATCGAGCCGGCGCGAGGATCGTTCATCGACCACGACGAGCACGCCGACGAGCGGCGTGCGAGCGATTCCGACCGTGGTCGGCGCGATAACGAGGCACTGTTTGCCAAGTGGGACCTGCCGGCGAAGAACCTCGAGCGGAACGATTTCGATCCCGCGCGGCCCTGCACGCTGCGCGGGCTGAGGCAAACGATGAACGAGGCGGCCTGAGCCTGGCTCGCTCTCTCCCCCTGGGTAGAGGGAGAGGGGCAAATGCGTTCACGCCAGCATCGCGTCGATCGCTTTGCCCTTGCCGTCCTTCGTCACGTGGAACGGCCGCCCTTCGGTGACATAGCTCGTGTTGGCGGGGATGCCCAATGCCTTGTAGATCGTCGCGTGAATGTCTTCGAGCGTGACCGGGTTCTCGACCGCGAGCATCGGATGATGATCCGCGCTCTTGCCGTATGCGAAACCTCCCTTGAACCCGCCGCCGAAGAAGAGCATCGCGTTGCACGCGCTGAAGTGGCCGTGGAAGCCGTACATTTTGTCGTTCTCGATGGTCAACTGCTCGCCGGTGTGGCGCTCGGCGAAACCGTCCGGCTCCGTCCCGGCGGCGGGTTGGGCGGCGATCGTCCGGCCGAACTCGCTCATCACGACGACCAGCGTTCGCTCGAGCAGCCCGCGCTCGCTGAGATCGCGGATCAGCTGCGCGATCGGCCGATCGATCTGCTGCTTCATCTTCTCCATGCGCGACTTGCCGTTCTCGTGCATGTCGAACCCTTCGAACGGCGCGTACTGGTACTCGACCTCGACGAACCGCGCCCCGGCCTCCACGAGCCGCCGCGCCAGCAAACACCCCATGCCGAACCGGTGGCCGACGTCGTACTGCTTGAGCGTCTCGGGTTTCTCCGACTTGAACTCGAACGCCTTCTTCACCGGCGAATCCATCATCACCCGCGCGTCTTCCATCACCCTGGCGAACTCCTTCGCCCTCTCGCTCTCGCGCAACTGCTTCGCCGAGAGCCCGTTGATCGCCTGCAAGTACGCCTGCCGACGATCCAGCCGATCCGGCTGCATCCCGGCGACGGCGTTGAGCGTCGGCAGTCCCAGCTTCGGCTCGGGGATCATGAACGGCGCGTACCGCGGGCCGTAGAAGCCCGGGCCCTGGTACCCGTTGATGAAGAGGAATTCCTGGTTCGCGCTGTTGATGTCGCGCCCGATGTCGATGTACGCGGGGACGAGCGGATCGCGCCGGCCGAGCGCGCGCGCGACGATCGATCCCATGCTCGGCGCCGCCGCGCCGGCGGGGAACAGGTAGCCGGTCTTCATGTGGTACTGGGCTCTCAAATGGATCGCGCCGAACTTCGTCTCGTTCGTGAGCGAGCGGAGGACGGTGCCCTTGTCCATCACCGAGGCGAGGTTCTCGAGCCCCGCGCCGAAGGAGATGCCATCGGCGCTCGTCGGGATGACCGGGCAGGTGCCGAGAAGATCGCTCCCCTTCATGCCGGCGGTGTACGGCGTGTGTTTCTTCGGGTCCCACGTGTCGGTCTGCGCGATCCCGCCGGGCAGCCAGATGAGGATCATCGCGTCGGCCCTGGCGTCGGGCCCGGCGGCGCGCGTCCCGACGGACGGGGCGTGGTCGTTACCGGACGCGATGCGCGGGATCCCCGCAGCCGACGCGGTGGCGGCGAGAGTGGACTTGATGAAGTCGCGACGGTTCATGGTATCGGTCCATGCTACGCGGTCGCGGCACGATTGTTGAGTCCCTCCGCCCGGCGGGCGCGACGCGCCGCCCTGCGGCGCTCGATCGAGGCCACGCAACGACCCGTTGTCGCCCAACAAGGCCGCGTTGCCCCCCGACAATGCCGCACTGTCCCCCGGAAACGGGGCATTTTTCCCCGTCAACAAGGTGTTTTTCCCCGGAAACGAGTTGTTGTCCCCCGACAATGCCGCGCTGTCCCCCGACAATGCCGCGCTGTCCCCCGACAATGCCGCGTTGTCGCCGAACAGCGCGGCGTTGCGGACCGTGATGCGAACGCGCGCGGGCACGAACGACGTCGCCGGGCGGTCCTATAAGGACTCGGCCGCCAGGTTCGTAGTCGCCGGGCCGTTGACGACGTTGCCGGTGGCGTCGAAGCGCGAGCCGTGCGTCGTCATCCTGAGGTACTCCGAAGGATCTCGGGTGGAAAAGCGCGCGCGTGTCCGAGATCCTTCGAAAAGCCTCAGGATGACGCTGAAGCGTCACTTCCCCGCGTACAGAATGATCTTCGACATCAGCTCCGTCGCCGTGCGCGGGTCGTAGCCGATGATGCCATCGACCGGTTGGCCGACGAGGCCGGCGGATAGATCCTCGCGGCTGTAGAAGAGGACGACCCGGCCGTCCTTTTCGATGCCCTGGAGCTTGGATCCCTTCGCGCCGCCCGTGAGCGATTTGCGGGCGAAGGTGCGGTACTCGATCTCGCCGAGCTTCGTCGCGCCGGTCTTGAACACCGCATGTTCCGGCGGAAGCGGTTGCGGCTTCTGGCCGGGGAACAGCAGCGGGATGAGGTTCTCCACCGACTGCGCGAACTCCGCCGATCCCCCGGCCGCGTCGATCACGATCGTGCCGCCGGCGCCGGCGAAGTTCCGCAGCTCGACCTGCGACGCGGCATCCAGCACCAGCGGCGTCGTGCCCGTCAGGTGGATGACCTTCACGCCGTCGAGCTTGTCCTTCGTGAGCTTGACCGGAACGACGTCGAGGTCGGTCTTCTCCTTGTTGTGCATCCAGTCCGCCAGCCGGCGCCATCCACCCGGCTCGGGGTTCCAGTTGCCTCCGTACTCGACGCGGCCGACCTTGATCGTCTTCTCCGCCTTCACCTTCTCGTCGCGCGTGACGATGTGCGTCTGGCCCTTGAAGCCGATGTTGCGCTTGTCGATCGCGTACTGGAAGATGTCCGCGCCAAGCTGCCAGAACTCTTCCTTTCCGCCGACGAGCTGAAGCTGCCACGCCTTGCCGGGGTCCGCCTGCGGGAGGACCAGCGCGAGCTCGCGCGCGCCGTTGGAGAGGCCGAGGACACTCGGCTTGTTCTTCCAGTTGGCGCGGAGGAACTGCTGCTCGGTGTAGATGGGATGGCTCTCGGGCAGCTCGCGGAACTCGTAGCCGGGGAACAGCTCGGTGACGAGTTTGCGGAAGCTGGCGGCGAACTTCGCGTCCTTCAGGTCGCCGCAGTCGGCGTTGGCGAGCAGCAACCCGCCGCCCTCGACGTAGCGCTTGAGCTTCTGCTTCTGCTCGTCGGGCAGCGCCAGCTCCTGATTGCCGGCGATGTAGAGGATCGGCGCATCGTGCAGCTCGATGGCCGGGACCTGGAGGTTGACGATCTGCCACTGCAAGTCCCGCTCGGCGGCCTTGCCCACCCAGCGGACGAGGTTGGCGATGTCGCGCGGCCGCTGGTTCCAATTCGCCGGCTTCCCCTCCGCCCCCGCGTACTCCAGCTTGTTCACCGCCACGGCCGCACGCCCGCGCGCCAGAAAGAGCACGCCAAAGCACGTATCGTGCAACGGCGTGCACAGCGTCTTGGGGGCGAACCACATCCCCTTGTTCGCCCCGCTCTTCGTCTGCACCTTCAGCAACCAGTCGGCGCCCTTCTGATACCAGTCGTTGGTGCCGAAGTATTTCTGCCCACTGGCGACGCCGATGCGCTCCACCGCGTAGAGCGTCGCGTACGGGAAGTCGTAGGCGTGATAGCGCTCGCTGGTGCCGATCTTGTCGAAGTGATCGATCATGTACTTCATCCCCTTTTCGATGGGGATGTTCCGCGTGTTGCCGCGACAACCGATCCCCTCGTTGGGATGAAGGTAATCCTCGGTAATGAACAGCGTCGCCACGCCGACGGCGGTCATGCCCGGGGTGATGCCGTGCTTGTCGTCCTTGGGGCTCTGATAACCCCACCCACCGTCCGGCTGCTGATCCGCGATCCACGCTTTTTCAACGAGGTCCCAGTACGACCGCGGCACTTCCAGCCCCGATTGCGCCGCCGCCCACACGCCCAGCACCGCGTACTGCGCCCGGCTGTGGCTGTACGACTTCCCGCCGCCCATGTAATCGTAAAACCCCTTCCCGCGCCCTTCCTTGATCACGTTGGCGAGCAGGTAGTTGAGATCCTTCTTCATCGCCGCCTTGACGTCATCCGTCTGCGGCAGCGCGTTCCACACCAGGCAGCGCACGCCGACGGCGTAGATGCCTTTGCTCTCCACTTTCTTGAGATACTCGATCGCCTTGGCGATGCGCGGGTCCTGATGGCTCTCCCCCGCCGCCAGCAGCGCGTAGACCGCCAGGGCCGTGTGCCCGCCGGTCTGCACCCACGGCTCGTTCATCTTCTGCTCGAAGTGGTCGTCCTTCTGCTGCTTGTAGATGAACTCCTTGGCCCGCGCGAGGGCGGCGTCGACGTCTTCCGGGGAGGCAGCGCGGGACGACGGAGCAAGGAGGGTCAGGATGACGGCAACGACGACGGAGCGCGCGGTACGGCACATGCCGGGAATTATGCGCAAATGCCGCGGGACGTCATCCCGATTGCTCGTGATGAGGGGCAGGGGGCAGGGACAGGTCGAGCGTTACGCCGCATCCAGCAGGCGCAGCGGCCGTGGTGCTGACGCTGTCGAGAACTCGTTCGCGCCGCGCGCGAGCTTGCGGCTCATAGTTCTCAGCGGTGGAGCTGGCAGCCGCGCAGAACGGGCGGCGTCTTACTTACGAGGAGCGGATAAGCGTAGCACCGCACCATCCGCTTGGGCGAGGTACAGGAACCGGTCCAACGGCGATCGCAGCAGTTCCAGAATCGCCGCGGCGAATGGCATCAGCGCGGGAAGCGCCGTGGACATACTGTCGATCACGATGATGGGAAGCGGAAGGGATTTGAGGTTCTGCTCGTGCTCGAGCTTCTTATCCACGCTCAGAAAGACCTCGAAGCCGCCGGCCAAAGCAGCCCGCAAGAGAACGCCGTTCTCAAGCTTGTCCCAGCCCATTTCCCGCGCTGTGCGAATCTCATGTCCGGGAAGATGCCGCCGAAAGCGCCGGTCCACGTTGTGATCGAAGAGGACCTTCAAACCCTCTCCAGATCGTTGAGCAGGTCCTCCCTGGCCAAATCGAGAACGGCCAGCGCCTGCTCACGCGTGACGCCGTCAAAGCCGTCGAGAAAATCCTCCAGCGTCTCGCCGGCGGCCAGGGAGTCGAAGAGGTTCTTGAGCGGCACACGTGTGCCGTAGAAACAGGGCGTGCCGCTTAGCCGCCCGGGATTGATCCAGACGAGGCCGAACAACGGATGCCCCGGCTGAACCTTGTCTCCTTCCAGGAGCTTCGGATCGACCGGTTCGATGTGCTGAAGCGCCGGACGATGGCTTGTGCGGAGCATGGCGGTGGTGGTGATGTCCTTTGAAACCGTTCACAAGATTACAACGGCTTTCCCCCGAAGTCGATCCATCGGCTTCGTTCAGGCCGGGTGCTGGTGTCGGTGGGCGATGTGCCGCCACCGCTGCTTGAGAACATCGGAAACACACGGGCTGGAAGCCCGAGCTACTGCTTATTCCCGCCACCGCCGGCGTAGCTGAGGATGCGCGTCATGATCGCCGTCGCCGTCGCGGGGTCGTAGCCGATGATGCCGTCGACGGCCTGGCCGACCAGCCCCGCGGAGAGGTCTTCGCGGCTGTAGATGATCACGAACCGCCCCCCCTGCTCGACGCCCTGGAGCTTGGGCTCCTTGGTCGAGCCGACGACGCGCTGCGCGTACTCGCGGTAGGTGGCGGTCGTTGTCTTCCCGTCGCCGCC
>JBAUGM010000535.1:0-1889 GCA_049679725.1 Tepidisphaeraceae bacterium | reverse complement strand
CCCCTCTCCCCTGCCCTCTCCCCGAGTACGGGGAGAGGGAGAAGACGCGAAGAGGAGCACGCATGTCAAAGTTGGCTTGGTTGTCGATCGTTCTCCTCGTCGCGTTCCTCACGACGCCGGCCGCGCGCGCTGACGTCTGGCATTACAAGGAAGAATTCCTCCCCCACCTCGTCAAATCCATCCCCACCATCCTCGGCCAGCAGGACAAGAAGACCGGCCGGTTCGGCAGCGGCATCTGGATCGTCACCGACCAGAATGCGCTCCTTCCGCTTGCCGTCGCGTGGTCTTACAAACATCCGGATAATCCGCATCACCACAGCGCCGAGCTTCTCGAAGCAATCATGGCCGGGGGCGATGCGCTGATCGCGGATCAGGACGCGAAAGGACAGTGGGAGTTCCGCAAGAAGGACGGTTCGACGTGGGGGCCGATCTACATGCCGTGGACGTACTCGCGCTGGATCCGCGCGTATGCGCTGGTGAAGGACGGCATGCCAAGCGATCGTCGCGAGAAGTGGGAGAAGGCGCTCACGCTCGGCTTCGAGGGCATCGCCAGGGGTGAACTCGAGAAGGTTCACAACATCCCGACGCACCACGCGATGGGTCTGTACATCGCGGGCAAGGCGCTGAATCGCCCGGCGTGGTGCGAGCAGGCGACGGCGTTCATGAAGCGGGTCGTCGCAACGCAGGACCCGGCCGGGTTCTGGTCGGAGAACGCGGGGCCGGTCGTGCAGTACGACTTTGTCTACGTCGACGCGCTGAGCGCCTACTACGCCGCCAGCAATGACGCGTCCGTCCTTCCGTCGCTGGAGAAGGCGGCGATGTTCCACGCGAACTTCACGTACCCCGACGGCAGCGACGTCGAGACGATCGACGAGCGCAACGGCTATCAGCAGCGCGTGACGATGCCCGGCCACGGCTTCACGCACTCGCCGGAGGGTCGCGGCTACATGCGGCAGCAGTACGATCGTCGCGAGGCGGGCGCGCCGCTCCCGGCGGATCAGGTCGCGGGATTCCTGCTGTACGGGCAGGAGGGTGAGGCCGCGCCCGCGCCGGGGGCGAAGGGTAGCCATCAGTTCGTCATGGGCAACAACGACGCGATGGTCTGCCGGCAGGGTCCGTGGTTCACGGCCCTCTCCGCGTACACGGCCGCCGTGCCGACGTCGCGATGGATCCAGGACCGGCAGAATTTCTTGAGCCTCTATCACGACAAAGCCGGCGTCTTCCTCGGCGGCGGGAACACGAAATTGACGCCGCTGTGGAGCACGTTCACGATCGGTGATGTCTCGCTGCTGAAGCACAAGGCCGGCGACGAGGACCCCGACTTCACGCCGCCCAAGGGGATCGTTCACGTGCCGACGAAGGCAACGCTCGACCCGCAGACGCAAACGCTCAAGCTCGACTACGCGGGGGCCGCGTGCAGCGTGCGCGTGGACCTGACCGATCCGCTCGCGGCGAAGGTGACGTATGCGGTCGACGGGGCGCTGCCGAAGAAACCGGTCGCGGCGCATGTCACGCTGTTGCCGCAGATGAAAGGTGCGTGGAAGACCGAATCCGGCAAGTCGGGAAAACTCGGCGACGATCCCGTCCAGCTTGGCCCGGGGGAGGCCGGCGCGTGGTTCGAGCACCACGGCGTCCGCATCGCGCTCCCGCCGCAGGCATCGATCACGTGGCCGGTGCTTCCGCACAATCCCTACACGAAGGACGGTCGCGCGAAAGCGGAAGAGGGGCGGATCGTCATCACGCTGCCGTTCTCGGCGGACGTGCTGAAACACGAGCTGACAATCGCGGTAGCGCCATAGGCTTCTTGGCTGCTTCCCGTGGCTTGGGCGTCTCGCCCTAGCATTTGCGGGGGAACCGCTTCGGGAAAGCTCGGGCGAGACGCCCAAGCC
>JBAUGM010000534.1:0-7749 GCA_049679725.1 Tepidisphaeraceae bacterium | reverse complement strand
CGGCGGCAAATGTGAGTTTGTTGCGACGGATCAGCTTCTGAAGCCGATACGACGAACTCGGAGGTCGGGCGATGACAGGTTCGTTCGACAGATACCGCCGAACGTCGGCCGCCAGCCCGTTCGCCGTCTCGTAGCGCCGGCTGCGGTCCTTCTCCAGCGCCTTCATGACGATCCAGTCCAGTTCGCCGCGAACAAGTCCGCACAACTTCTTGGGTTCCAGCCCGCGGCAGGCGGCGATCGACGGCAATTCCGCCGTCGTCGTCAACCGCGTGCTCGGCCTGGGCGGCTCCTCCTCGCGCACGACCCGCAACATCTCGAGCAGCGCCGCGGACCGCGCCCGCTTGTTCTCCAGTGGCGTCGAGCCGGTCACCAGCTCGTACAGCAGCACGCCCAGCGAGTAGATGTCACTGCGGGTGTCCACGTCGAGCTGGTTCAGCTCCGCCTGCTCGGGCGACATGTACTCCAGCGTGCCGATCACGTCGCCCAAGCCAGTGAACATCGTCCGCTCAGACAACTGTTGCCCGGTCGCCTTCGCGACGCCGAAGTCGATGACCTTCGGCACCGGACAGCCGTCGTACAGCGCGACCAGGACGTTGGTCGGCTTGAGGTCACGATGGATGATGCCCTTCGTATGAGCGTGCTGGACGGCGTGGCAGACCTGCACGAACAGCTCGAGACGCGCGCGCGGTAACAGGCGGTGCTCGTCGCAGTACTTGGTGATCGGCGTCCCCTTGACCAGCTCCATCACGAAATACGGTCGGCCGGCGTCGGTCACGCCGGCGTCGTGGACCTTGGCGATGTTCGGGTGGTCCATCAGCGCCAGCGCCTGCCGCTCGGCCTCGAAGCGGGCGATGACTTGCTTGGTGTCCATGCCCGCCTTGATGATCTTCAGCGCCACCTTGCGGTGAACGGGCGAGGTCTGCTCGGCCATGAAGACGGTGCCGTAGCCACCTTCGCCGATCGGCTCCAGAAGCGTGTAACGCCCGATCACGGTGCCCGGCGGCAGAAGCAATACCGGAGCGTCCAAGCCGACCACGACGTCCGCCGCGGCGGAGACGGCAGGTGTTTCAAGAAACGTGCTCGCGGCGGCATAAGCGCAGAGCAGCGTCTCGACGTCGCCACGCAGCTTCGGGTCGCCTGCGCATGCGTTGGCCAAGTACGCCAGCCGTTCCTCGGACGACTCGATCGCCAACGCCTGATCAAAGGTTGTCCGGACGCTCGGATTAGCCTTGTCGTCCACAGCGGCGTCCTCGCAAGAAGTGTCCACCCCCTCAGTGCGACGTGCGCAGGCGGCGCGTGCCACGCGGGGCAGAAGAATTACCCGCGCGCCTGGTCGCCCGCGTCGGAGCGATGCTCGCTCAGCTGCTGGTACAGCCACGCCTTGGCGTACGCCCAGTGGCGGTTGGCCGTACGCAGGGAAATGTCCAGGGCGTCAGCGGCTTGCTCGGCGGTGACGCCCGCGAAGTACCGGAGCTTCACGACCTCGGCCGCCTGCGGGTCATGGACCGCAAGGCGGGCCAGCGCCTCGTCGAGCGCGAGCACTTCGTTGGCACCGTCGAGGTCATCGGCCAAGTCAACGTCATTCGCCAGGATGAGTTGCGCGGCATCCAGCTGCTTGAGGTCCAGACGTCGGCGCCCGCCGCCATGTCGGATGCGCTGCCGGTGCCGAGCCCGCTCGACGAGGATGCGCCGCATCGCTTCGGCTGCTGCGGCGAAGAAGTGCCCGCGGCCGTTGAACTGCTGCGGTTGATCCCTGTCCACGAGCCGCAGGTACGCCTCGTGCACGAGCGCGGTCGCCTGCAGGCTGTACCCGGGCTTCTCGTGGCGGCACCGCTCGGCCGCAAGCTCGCGCAGCTCCTGATAGACCAGCGGCAACAGCTGCGCCGGCGCCTGACCGTCGCAGTGCTGGATCGAGGAGAGGATGCGCGTGACTTCGTTCATGGCCGTGCGCGCGCAGGATCGCCGACAGTATATCCCCGCCGGTCTGTTTCTCGCTATCAGTTTGGAACTGGTCCGGCTGGTCGAGCGACGCCGCCAAAGACGGCTGCTTCCAACGCGTCCGCTACCTCGGCGGCGCAATCCCCCTCCCCACCGGCGTCCACGTCCACGCGAACGGCATCGAACTGACCTTCGCCGAACCCCTCGACCGAAAGATCGCCGCCGATGCCCACCGCTACGCCGTCGAGATCTGGAACTACCAGTGGACGAAGGAGTACGGCTCAAAGGACTACCTTCCCGACGACCCCGCGCGCGAAGGCCGCGCGAACCTGAAGGTCACCGCCGCGACCGTCTCCGCGGATGGCCGGACAGCCTTTTTGACCGTTGATGGACTCAGGCCTGTCATGCAACTCCGCGTCCAGGCTGGCCTGAAGACCGCGATTGGCAGCGCGCTCCCGCTCGACTACTACGGCACGATCCACCGACTTCGACCGACTGGCGAAGGCAAGTAGTGGCAGATGCAACTCCTCAGCCGCTGGTCGAACGACGGACAGCTCCGCTCGCGCTACGCCCCGGGACGTAGCGCAAGCGGAGGATCGGGGATTCGAATCCTCCCGGTTGTCATCCACCCCACATTTGAGCTAAGACAATCGCTCGGCGCGAGTGACGCGCCCCGACGGAGCCCAACAATGTCCACCCCCACCTTCAGCGTCGTCATTCTCACCGCCCCGCCCCCGGGCTTGGCGCCCGAATCGGGTGGCGCGTTTGTCAAGATCGATGGTCGCGAGGCGCTGCTGCGCAGCGTCGAGCTGTTCCTCAACCGCGATAACGTCAAGCAGGTTCAGGTCGTCATCGCCGCCGAGCAGATGGAGGAAGCCAAGCGAAAGTACGGCGGGCACTTCAGCTTCTCCGGCGTGAAGATGATCACGGGCGGCCCCAGGTGGATGAACCAGATCGCGGCCGCGGGGAAGACGCTCTCGCCCGACGCCACGCACGTGATCATCCACGACGGCGCCCGCCCGGCCGTGCCGTACTCCGACATCGACGCGCTGATGAGCGAGGCCGCGGGCCACGAGGTCGTGGGCATCACCACGCCGGTCAAATCCCCCCTCGTCGAGCTCGACGAAGGCGGCGGCGCGATGGCCTATCACCTGCCCAGCCGGTTCGCGCACCTCGTCACGCCGCAGGTATTCTCGAATGCAAAGTTCACCAGGATGGCCGAGACGGAGAAGGAGCCGCACGCATCGGAGATCACGCTATTGAAAGGCTCGCCGCTGAACCAGCGCCTCGCGCACTCGGGCGAAGCGAGCTTCGTGAAGGCGATGATCAACATGCTGCCGATGCCGAAGATCAAGGCGCCGTCGAGCCCGTTTGAAGAGGCGCAGTGGTAGGCCCGCTGCGCGGGAAGTTCCAAGAACCAAATCCCAAGCTCCAAACAAGCGGCAAAGAATCAAACGGAAGAAAGCTCCAAACTCTGGAATTTGGCGCTTTCTTCCTTCTCTTTCTTGGTTCTTGTTTGGTTCTTGGGATTTGGTTCTTAGAGCTTCCCGCGCAGCGGGCACTACGCGCTCAGCGCCGGATACTCATCCGCCCGCCACCACCCCGCCACCGATCCCGGCGAGGCGAGCGTCTTGATCCCCAGCCAGTGGGCGCACGTCGCGGCCGCGTGGCGCGCCTGCTGGGCGCTGTCGAAAACCTGCTCGATGCTCTTGTGGTTCTTCGGGTTCCGCCAGGCCTGGAGGAAGTTGCCGACGGTGTAGATTTGCAGCACGTGCTGGAGGGTCAGGGCGATCTCCGATCGCATGACCTCGCTTAGCGGCAAATCGAGGATGGGATTCCTGCTGCTCATGTGCCACTCGTCCCACGGGTACGGACCGATCTCGTCGACGGATGTCCTCTTGCAGAGCATCGGCCGATCGCCATCGCCGCCTTACCCGCAATCACGTTGTCGAGAGGCGGGGGAAACCCGAGGAAAACGGACTTCTCCGCCCCGCGCGCGTGCCCGATTCGATCAACAGCCCCGGCTCAGCATCCTGCCTCCGCCGGCTTGCCCGAATTGGACCCCGACCGATGTGTCGCGGTCCAATAATGGCGGGCAAAGTACGTATTGCATCGGCAAAGTCAACGATTCACCGACACGCCAAATTGGCGGAAGGGGCGTTAGCTGTCAGCAGTCAGCTTTCAGCTATCAGCCAGAGGAAGACGCGAAGGATCCTTGTCTGGCTGATCGCTGAAAGCTGATCGCTGACCGCTTTCTCCCGCGTTTTCTTGACACCCCCCACCGCCCTCCTTACTGTCGCGATGGTTCACGATTTCCACGCAAATTCCGCATTGAAAGGCGCTATCACACCGTGGCTGATTTCCTGCAAGGCAACACCTGCGTCGTCGGGCTGCAATGGGGCGACGAGGGCAAGGGGAAGATCGTCGATTTCCTCACCGAGCACGCCGACGTCGTCGTCCGCTACTGCGGCGGCGCCAACGCCGGGCACACCGTCCGCATCGGCTCCGAAAAATACGCCACGCACCTGCTCCCCGTCGGCGTGTTCCGCCCGGGCGTGATGAACCTGATCGGCAACGGCGTCGTCCTCGACCCGGAGGTGCTGTTCAAGGAGATCGACGAGTTCGTCGGTCGCGGGATTCCGATCTCACCCGTCAATTTGAGGATCAGCTACAAGACGCACCTGGTCATGCCCTATCACAAGCTCGAGGATGGCGCTCGCGAGAGCAGCGCCGAGGGCGGCGGGATCGGCACGACGCGACGGGGCATTGGGCCGACCTACGCGGACAAGATGCAGCGCTCGACCGCCGTGCGCGTCGCCGACCTGGTGCACGAAGAGCGGCTGAAGAACAAGATCGGCACGATCGTGGCCGAGCGGAACAAGGTCCTGAAGGTCCTCTACGACGTCCCACCGCTCGACTGGCGCGCCGTCTTCGAGCAGTACCGCGACTTCGGCCGGCGCATGCAGCCGTTTGTCGACGACGTCGGCCACCTCCTGCTCGGCTACGCGAAGGAAGGCAAGCGCATCGTCTTCGAAGGCGCCCACGCCGCCCTGCTCGACGTCGACCACGGCACGTACCCGTACGTCACCAGCTCCAATTGCAGCAGCCTGGGTCTGTTCACCGGCGCCGGCGTGCCGCCGCAAACGGTGCAGAACTACCTCGGCATCATGAAGGCCTACTCGACGCGCGTCGGCGGCGGCCCGTTCCCGACGGAGCAAGACAACGACATCGGCAACTACATCCGCGAGCGCGGCAACGAGTACGGCACGACGACCCGCCGCCCAAGAAGATGCGGCTGGCTCGACGTCATGGCCGTCCGCTACTCGGTGGACCTGTGCGGCATCACCCACGTCGCCCTGATGCTCCTCGACGTGCTGTCGGGGTTGGACCACGTCAAGATCTGCACCGGCTACAAGTACCGCGGCGCGGCGCTCGACTACTTCCGCGCCGACATGGACACACTCGCCGAGGTCGAACCCGTGTACGAGACCCTCCCCGCCTGGCGCGGCAACATCAGCGGCTGCCGACGATTCGACGAGCTGCCGAAGGAAGCGCAGACCTACGTGAAGCGCGTGGAGCAGTTGATCGGCGCGCCGATCAAGATGGTCAGCGTGGGGCCGGAGCGGACGGCGACGCTCATACGGTAGGTAGATGGTATAATCGAGATATGGTCTACCGTGGCTCGGTCAAAGATGGCGTCGTCGTCCTTGAGGGCTCACCGCCTCTGAGGGACGGGACGAAAGTCAATGTGGAGTTGATCGAGGAACCTCGAACGGGCCCGCGTCCGGGAAGCGCGGAAGCAATTCTCGGTAACCCCGCACGTTGGCAAGGCGATCCCGAAGAAGTGGATCGCCTGCTCGCCGAACTCAAGGAGATGAAGCGGGCGGAGGTTCAGGCACAGCTTGAAGAGTGGGCCAAGGAGAAGAACGAGGATCCGCTGGGCGATCGATGACGCACTACCTGCTCGACACCAATCACGCCAGTTCGCTCTTACGTCGCATTCCCGAAATCCGAGAACGGGTTGGTCGAGTCCAGGCGGAAGAGCTGTCGCTGAGCCGTCCAACCATCGGCGAACTGTGGTTCATGATCTTCAATAGCGGCCGCGTCGACGCCAATCGAAGCGAGTTGGAAACCTTCCTTCATGATTTCACCATTATCGAGTTTGACGCGCCCGCCGCGATCGAATTCGGCCGTATCAGAGCAGAGGCTCGCCGCAGCGGCCGTGCGATCGCGGGGATCGATGCCCAGATTGCGGCCATCGCGCGTTTGAATGGCTTCACGCTCCTGACGGACGACGGTGACTTTAGCGGAGTGAACGGATTGAGAATCGAGAACTGGCTGCGCTGATGGCTTGCGGATTCCGGGCGATGTCCAAGACGTGACATGCCCGGTCAGCGATAGGCAATCTGCTCGCTACGCGTCGTCGCGGACGTTGAATCGCTCACAGGCCTTTTGATACTTCCAGTCGTCCAACAGGTCCTCGCTTCGGAGAATTGTCAGAACAGTTCGCGTGACCCGATTCTCGACCGAGCGACTTTCGGCGATCTTCTGTTGCAGCAAGCGGATGAATTCCCGGCACTCGTCCCGACCCGGTCGACTGTTTTGTATCACCAGCGGGCCTCTGGCCGAAGCAAAGACAACGATGTGCAATGTGCGACGAAACGCGCCGTAGAGAGTTCCGCCAGCGAGAATCAAGCATATCGCCATCACGGCGTACATCCCTTCGACATCTCCCGTCGCTCGCCAAGCCGCATGGAGGCAGGCTGCAGCCGCTACCATGGAGAGTCCGCTGACGACGAACCACGCCCAGGCGATGCGCCGCACGCGAATCGGGTTCTCATCCAATTCGATAAACTGATAGGCGTCCTCAGTCTCCTGGCCGATTCCCCGATGCCGGCGGACGATCTTATCCTCAAGGATTGACAACGTTTGTCGGGAGAACAAGCCGATTCGTTGGTTGAGCGTCACTCTCACCCGCCTTCGAGCGTTGGCCCTTGTGATGTCTGTCGTTCGCGATTCCCGCGCGCGCCCGTGATGGGCTATCCCTGCTTCCCCTCGATCGCCTGCAACAGCACCGCCGCCGCCAGCCCCAGCCGCTTGTCGAGTTGGCCATTGCGGTCGTGGGTGAAATCGACGGTCAGCCTGCGCACGAACGGGTTGAAGTTCTGTTGGAACGTGCAGACGGGGTGGCCGTTCACTTCGACGTGGAACTTCTGCGGCATGAAGAGGCTGGCGGCGTCGATGAAGCGGCGCACCAGGGCGGCCATCATGCTGTCCTCCTTGATCGTGCCGATCTGCTGGTCGTGCGCGTTGAGCAGCATCCATTCGTCGCGCAGCATCGAGCTCCAGCCCTTGCGGCGCAGCGCGCCAACCTTCTGCCTGGCCAGCGGATCGATCACGTCGTAGGCGGCGGAGAAGTCGATCACGCTGCGCGCCGTGATCGTCAGCAGCTCGACCTTCATCGACTCGTCGCTGTACAGGCGAATGTCCTCCTTCAGCTTGAACGCCTTCTGCTTGGAGTACATCAGCAGGTTGCCGGCCTCGTCGTAGACGTGGAAGGCGGCGCCGAGGATCTTGAAGACCTTGCGGCGGACGATGTAGCGGTCGTGGTCGAACGGGTCCTTGTAGCCGAGAGGCGCGGGAGCGGTCGTGGTCATGATCTGAGGTCCCCTTGTCTATGTGCGGATGCGCGAAGCCCGTCGCGCGGACGTGATCTTACCCCCTCGCCCGGTACTCCGGGAGAGGGTTGGGTGAGGTAATTTCCGAGTCTTGTAGTTGCGACGCCTGCGTCGCCTCTGCTCATTCTTGGCG
>JBAUGM010000533.1:0-11023 GCA_049679725.1 Tepidisphaeraceae bacterium | reverse complement strand
GCCCAACTCACGTCGCGGCGGCGCGTCTCCGGCGGCGGGCTGTACACGATCGGCCGACGCTGCGCCATCGCCGCCGTCGTCAGCGCCCCCGGTCCCCATGCGTGAACCAGGTCGAACCCCGTCTCCCGACGCAGCGCGAGCACGCTCGTCGCGCGGTTGCGATACGCACCGCGCCCCAGTTGGCGCACCTCGACTTCGAACCCCACGCCAAGCGCACGTGCAAGGCCGCTCGCGCCGCGCTCGGACTGGAAGTCCACATCGTCGTCGAGGAGGTGAAGCACCCGAACCATGCGGCGGAAGCGTAGCGGAAAGGGAAGTCGTCGCAACCGAGCGATTCTCATGACAATCGCGCACGACGATCTCCCGATCGCACGAAAAGCCCCGAAAAACGACGCAAAAGAATCTGCATTCCGCCGGGACTGTCGTAAGTCCTTCTGCGCGTTGGTCGTGACATTCGCGCACGCGCCCGACTTGATCGATGGCGGCGGCGTCGATACTGTTCCAAATTCCCGGCCGAGTACCCAAGTGGACTAAGGGGACGGATTGCAAATCCGTTATTCGTCGGTTCGAATCCGACCTCGGCCTCTCGCCTTAAAGCCAATCAAATCAACCGCTTGCGGACGCCGACTCGCTCGCTAAGCGTTCGCGCCGATGTGCCGGTCGAGCAGGTCGAGGAGGGTGGGGTCGATGCGCTGGTCGATCTTGCGCGCGAAGTGGGCGTCCGATGTGATGATGCGGTCTAAGTCTTCGGCCTTGAGCACATCCGGGTGCCCGCTCGGACGATCGGACCAGGAGATCAGCCGCTTGTTGTTCGAGGTGCAGATATTCAGCGACGGGTCGTTGCCCAGCAGCGTCATGAAGAAGGACTCGTTGGGCGCCCAGAGAATGCGGCGGTAGTGGCGGACGAGGTCGGGGCGGGCGTCCATCGTGCGACACATCGACTCGATGGCGCGGCGGTTCAGCGTCCACCACGATGAGCCGTAGAAACAGCGGAAGCGGTCGTTGAACGGCGAGCGGAGGACGCCGACCTTGAACTCCCCGTGACGCTCGCCGGGGGAGACGAAGCGCGGCAGCCCGGTACCGGCGCTGGCGGCGGCCTGCCAGTTGGCGCGAAGGCTCTGCCGCACGCGATGCCACCCGGGCAACTTCGGCGGCTGGTAGTAGCGGTAGTGGTAGCGCCCGATGCCGGTGTGCCACTGGCATTCGTCGACGGGTTTGCAGTCGAGGAAGCCGTCGTACTCCGAGAGCGCGAGATCGCGCTCGACCTGCGCCAGCGGCTTGATGGGATAGTCCTGACCGGAGAGGTAGACGACCCAGTCGACGTCGTGGTTGTCGAGCAGCCACTGCATGGAGCGGCGGATCATGACGCACTGCGTGAACCCGCCCCAGTCGACCGGCGCGTGGTCCTTCAGGACATGGACGTTGCCGAAGCGCTCGACGGCCGCAGCGTCGAGGTTCGAGACTTTGTAGTCGTGGTGGACGACGACGCGCGCGTGCGGGTTGCCGCTGCTGCGGCAGGCGCGGATGAGGCGCGCGACCTGATCCGGGTTCACGTGCGAGGCGATGAAGTAGGCGACTTTGGCCAAAGCGGTCGGCGCGGCCACGGCCGCGCTCTCGGCGGGGGCGGGGGCGCGCCATGGGTCGGTCGGCGAAGTGGCGGTCGTCGCTACCACGTCGCGCATGCGCTGGTCCTTTCGCGGAACTGCTGGTGGGCAGCTTCCCGCTCGGCCGGCGTCCGAGCATGCCACCAGTCGAGTCGCTCGCGGCTCTTGCGGACTTCGGCGGTCAGGTCGACGAAGCTCGAATCGCCGCCGAAGAACGCGCGGCTGATGAGCGCGGCCGTCGCGCGCAGGCGCGGGTACTGGGCGTAAATCAGGTCGCTGGGGATCGGCAGCGTGTCGTCGCCGACGACCACGCGCCCCACCCCGCCCACGCCGAAGCGGATGCCCGCGCCGAGGACGGCGTCGGAGATCCGGTCCATCAGCGGCGATGACATCACCGCGAACCGGTTGCTCATCTTCAGGCTGAGCGTCAGGTCGTTGAGCCCGATGTGCACGTCATCGATGCCGGCGACGCGCACGATGTCGTTCACGTTGTCCGCGGCCGTGCGGTTCTCCAGCAGGAGCACGACGGTGGCGCGGCCGTCGATGTAGCGGACGAACTTCTCGACCTCGGCTGACACCGTGAACATCGGGAGCATCAGCACTTCAACGCCGTGACCGATCAGGCGCTCGATCTCGTCCTGCGAGGCGGGGTTGATCGGGTTCGTGCGGCAGAAGAGCTTGTTCGTGCGGATCGCCTTTCGCAGCGCGGGGAGCTGGTCCTCGCGATGGGGGGAGATCCAGGTGGCGAGCCCCTTCTGGCGTTCGTGCTTGCCGAGGGTTTCCAGGTCCAGGCCGATGCGGTCGACGCCTGCCGCATCGGCGCGGGCGGCCAACTCAGGGTCGGCGGTCCATAGCGTGAACTTGAAGTCCTGCCCGTAGGTCAGCGGGGCGCGCGTGGCATCGCTGCTGCGCTTGCGCTGAGAGATGGTCGCGTTACGTGTTGCCATCAAAGGTGTCAAGAAAAGACTCACCACGGAGCTCGCGGAGAACACGGAGGAATCCGAATCTGTGTTTCTCTGACTCCGTGTGCTCCGTGTCCTCTGTGGTGAGCCACGCTTTAGTACTGCTTCTCAAACTTGAACGGGATCGCGTCGGTGTTCCACGGCAGGCGCCACTCGTCCGGCGTGTCGTACTCGTACGGGCGGTCGAAGAAGTTGATGAATGAGCAGTGGACGTTGTCCATGTTCGCCAGCCCGTGCCACACGCCCGGAGGAATGCGGATCAGCGTCGGGCGCATCGGGCTCAGGTTGAACTGGTTGACCTTGCCCTTCGTCGGGGACTTCTCGCGGCCGTCGTACAGCGCGAGCTTCACGTGGCCGTCGAGGACGAAGATGTGATCCGTCTGGATCTCGTGCATATGCCAGGCGCTGACGGCCTTGCCGTTGAGCTGAACGTGGATCATGTGCTGGACGGTCCCCTCGGTGACCTTCCAGTCGGGCCGGTACAGTTCGCGCGTTACGCCGTTCTTGGTGACGATGTTGCGCACGTCCTTCAGGCGCACGCCGTCGATCAGGTCGTAGGCGAAGTCCCAGTTGGCGTTGACGTGACCTTTGTCTTTTTTTGCACCTTCGAGCATCGCAAAACTCCTGAAACGACGTTTGCAAGTCGGCCGTGGCCCACATCATTCTCAAGCCGCGTGCGGGAAAAACGGACGCAGCATCTCTATGTCGGAGCGGGGGCCGGGAAACTTGATGCCGTTGTCCCAACCAGCCCCATGCGTCCGGTAATGTAGAGCCTCCCCTCATGGAAGGCGACTTGCGCTACTTCGCGTCGCCGCCACGCGCGCAGCAAGCGTTTCACCGCCCACTCATTATGACTGACGGCGGCACGGATGAATCCGTTTCGCGGAAAGTTTTCCTATCGATCTTGATCGATGTGCGCTTTTGGGGTGGTGTCAAATCGGCAAGTTCGGCTATGGGTAGCCTTTGGCGGCGCGCAGCGAACTCCGCTGTGGCGAGGGCGAAGCCTGGCACAAACGGGAATGCAGATGAAGGCGGTCATTCTTGCCGGTGGACTTGGCAGCCGCCTCAGTGAAGAGACGGCCGTCAAGCCCAAGCCGATGGTGGAGGTCGGCGGGCGACCGATCCTCTGGCACATCATGAAGCTGTACGCGGCGCACGGCGTCAACGACTTCGTGATCTGCTGCGGGTACCGCGGGCACGTCATCAAGGAATATTTTGCCAGCTATTTCATGCATTGCTGCGACGTCACGTTCGACATCAGCGCCAACAGCATGGAGGTCCACCGGCGGCGCGCCGAGCCGTGGCGGGTGACCCTCGTGGACACGGGGATCGACACGATGACCGGCGGACGGCTCAAGCGCGTGCGCGGCTACCTGGGCGACGAAACGTTCTGCTTCACCTACGGGGACGGCGTGGCGAACGTGAATGTCGCCGCGCTGATTGCGCTCCACCGGAAGCAAAAGACGCTCGCGACGCTGACGGCCGTGCAGCCGCCGGGGCGCTTCGGCGCCATCAGCCTGCGCGAGGGGCAGGCCGTCGTCGACCACTTCCACGAGAAGCCCGGCGGCGATGGGACGTACGTCAACGGCGGGTTCTTCGTCCTGGAGCCGGCGGCGATCGATTACATCGCAGACGATCGCACGGTCTGGGAAGCCGAGCCGCTCGAGCGCCTGGCGCGGGCAGGGCAGTTGTCGGCCTACCGGCACGATGGGTTCTGGCAACCGATGGACACGCTCCGCGATCGCAAGGTGCTCGAAGACCTCTGGTCGTCCGGCGCGGCGCCGTGGAAAGTGTGGAACGACGCGGCGGCAGCGCCACCGTCGCCCACCGGGGAGGTGGGATCGCGATGAAGGTGATGGTGACCGGAACGGACGGATACCTCGGGTGCCTGCTGGCCTCGCTCCTGCTTCAGCGCGGGTATGACGTGCTGGCGGTTGACACGGGGTTCTACAAGGCCGGTTGGCTTTACAACGGGCTGCCGCAGGCGCCGCGCACCTTGTGCAAGGACATTCGCCGGGTGAACGCCGATGACTTCGCCGGCGTCGGCGCGGTCGTGCACATGGCCGAGCTCTCGAACGATCCGCTCGGCCAACTGGCGCCGCACATCACTCACGAGATCAACCACGCGGGCTCGGTGCGCCTGGCGCAACTGGCGCGCGACGCGGGCGCGTCGCGGTTCGTCTACATGTCATCGTGCAGCGTGTACGGCGTCGCCGCCGGCGCCGGCGACACACCGGTCACGGAAGCGTCGCCGGTCAACCCGCAGACCGCCTACGCCGAGTGCAAGGTGCTCGTCGAGCGCGACCTGCGGCCCATGGCGTCCGACCGGTTCAGCCCCACGTTTCTCCGCAACGCCACCGCGTTCGGCGCCAGCCCGCGCATGCGGTTCGACATCGTGCTGAACAACCTCGCCGGCCTCGCCTGGACGACGAAGCGCATCGCCATGACCAGCGACGGCACGCCCTGGCGGCCGCTCGTCCATGCGCTGGACATCGCCAGGGCGATCGTCTGCACGTTGGAGGCCCCGCGCGAGGCGGTGCACGATCAGGTGTTCAACGTCGGCGACACGCGGCAGAACTACCAGGTGCGCGACATCGCCACGATTGTCGCCGAGGTGTTCCCGGGCTGTGAGCTGTCGTTCGGCGCGCAGGGCTCGGACAACCGCAGCTACCGCGTCAGCTTCGAGAAGATCGCCGCAAGGCTGCCGAATTTTCGCTGTGAGTGGGATGCGCGGCGCGGCGCGCAGCAGCTGTACGAGCTGTTCAAGCGGATCGACCTCACGACCGAGACGTTCCAGGGACCCGGCCACACGCGGCTTAAGCAGCTCGAGCACCTGATCCGCACGAAGCAGATCGACCAGCAGTTCTACTGGACTTAGGCAGCAACCCGGAGCTTTGCCGATGCGATTTGAAGAAACCCCGCTCGTCGGGGCGTTTGTGCTCGATCTCGAGGAGCGGGGCGACGACCGCGGGTTCTTCGCGCGCACGTTCTGCCGGCAGGAGTTCCTCGACCACGGGCTCAAGCCAGCCGTCGCCCAGTGCAACCTGTCGTTTAACTACCGCGGCGGCACCCTCCGCGGCATGCACTACCAGGTCGCGCCTGCGGCGGAGACGAAGCTCGTCCGCTGCACGCGCGGGCGAATCTACGACGTGATCGTCGACCTGCGCCCCGCCTCGCCGACGTACCTCAAGCACTTTGCCATCGAGTTGACGGAGCAGAACCGCAAGTCGCTGTACGTGCCGGAGCAGTTCGCGCACGGCTACCAGGCCCTGACCGACGGCGCCGAGGTGGCGTACCAGGTCGGCGAGATGTACACGCCCGGCCACGAGCGCGGCATCCGATACGATGACCCGGCGCTGGGCATCACCTGGCCGATGCCGGTGACGGTGATCTCACCGAAGGACGAGAGCTGGCCGGCGTTTGCACCGCAAGCGGGAAAGTCAGAGGTTCACCTGTGATCATCGTTGATACGGCACTGAAGAAGCGCGCCGCGGAGAAGCGCCCGGTGAAGGTCGCCATGGTCGGCGCCGGGTTCATGGCGCGCGGGATCGCGAACCAGATCGTGAGCAGCGTGCCGGGGATGCGCCTGGTGGCGATCGCGAACCGCACGCTCGCCAACGCCCGCCGCGCGTACGACGAGGCCGGCGTGAACGACGCCGAGACGATCGAGAGCGTGCCGCAGCTCAACGCCGCCATCACCGGGGGTCGCTACGCCGTCACGGAGGATGCCGACCTCCTTTGCCAGGCCGACGGGGTCGATGCCATCCTCGAGGTGACCGGCGCCATCGAGTTCGGCGCCCACGTGACGCTCGAGGCGATCCGCAACGGCAAGCACGTCGTCACGATGAACGCGGAGCTGGACGGCACGGTCGGCCCGATCCTGCGGCGCTACGCCGACCGCGCGGGCGTGATCCTCACCGCGTCCGATGGGGACCAGCCGGGCGTGCAGATGAACCTGTTCCGATTCGTCCGCTCGATCGGCCTGACGCCGCTCGTGTGCGGCAACATCAAGGGCTTGCAGGACCCCTATCGCACGCCGACCACGCAGAAGGGGTTCGCCGAGCGGTGGGGCCAGAATCCATACATGGTCACGAGCTTCGCCGACGGGACGAAGATCAGCTTCGAGCAGGCGATCGTCGCCAACGCGACGGGGATGACGGTGAACAAGCGCGGGATGAACGGCTACGAGCATGCCGGTCACGTCGATGAGCTGACGAAGCGTTACGACGTCGAGGAGCTGCGGTCGCTGGGCGGGATCGTCGACTACGTCGTCGGCGCCAAGCCCGGCCCCGGCGTGTTCGTGCTGGCGACGCACGATGATCCGAAGCAGAAGCACTACCTGAACCTGTACAAGCTCGGCGAAGGGCCGCTGTACAGTTTTTACACGCCGTACCACCTCTGTCACTTTGAGGTTCCGCTGTCCGTGGCGCGCGCCGTGCTGTGCGACGATCCGGTGATGCAGCCGCTGGCGGGGCCGCGCGTGGAGGTGGTGGCGACGGCGAAGACCGACCTCAAGGCGGGCGACGTGCTGGACGCGCTGGGCGGCTACAAGACCTACGGCCAGTGCGAAACCGCCGCCGCCACCGCCGGCGCGGGCCTGTTGCCGATGGGGCTGGCCGAGGGGTGCGTGTTGCGGCGAGACGTCGCCAAGGACGCGCTGCTGACCTGCGCCGACGTGACGCTGCCGCAGGGGCGGCTCGTCGACCGGCTGCGCGCGGAGCAGGCGGCGGCGTTTCCCGTCGCTCAATAGGAGCGCACGAATCTCGAACACCTGCCGCTTGTCAGCCGAAGGATCTCCACCGTGGAAAGCGGGATGACAATCGCGCGTGGTGTTCGAGAATCATAACCGGCTCTACTCAGGTGATCCCGATGTGGCGGTCGAGGCGGTCGAGCAGATCGGGGGTGGCCGAGCCATCGATCTTGCGCGCGAAGAACGCCTCGGAACCCATCAGCCGGTCCCAGTCGCCGATCGTCAGCATGTCGGGTCGGCCGCTTTGCGGGTTGCTCCAGGAAATGAAACGCCGATCGGTCGTGGTGCAGATGTTCAGCGACGGATCGTTGAGCACGAGCGTCGCGAAGAACGATTCGGTGGGGGCCCACAGCGACTGCTGGTAGTGCCGGACGAGGTCGGGCCGGCGTCGGATCGTGCGGGACATCGACTCCAGCGCGCGGCGGTTCAGCGTCCACCAGGCCGAGCCGAAGTAGCAGCGCATCTCGCGGTTGAACGGGAGGCGATACGGCCGCACCCCGATCTTGCGCGGGCCGTGCCTGTTGCCCGGGATCGCGAACCGCGGGTACAGGTTGCCCCGGTCGATCTGCGCCCGCTGCTGTCGGCGGAGCATCCCGCGCAGCCGCCCGACGCCGCGCACCTTCGGCAGGTCGCGATAGCGGTAGTAGTAGCGCCCGATCCCCGTGTGCCACTGGCACTGCTCGACCGGCTTGGCCAGCACAAACCCATCGTATGGCGTGGTGGCCAGATAGCGCTCCATCTCCGCCACCGGCTTGATGGGATAGTCCTGTCCCGACAGGTTGACGATCCACTCGACGTCGGCGTGATCCAGGACCCAGTCGATGGCGCCAAGGAGCATCTGGCAGGACGCGAAACTCTCACGGTTCATGCCCTTGTGCTGCGGCAGCAGGTCGACGTTGCCCAGGGGGAGGACCAGAGCGGGGTCCAGTTGTGTTACGTCGCGGTTGTGGTGGATCAGCACGCGCGATCGCGGATTTCCGCTGCTGAGGCACGCGCGCGCCAGCCGGGCGATCTGCGAGGGGTTCGCGTGCGAGGCGATGAAGTAAACGGTGTCGGCTAAGCGGACGGTTGCACCGCCCTGCGCGCCCGGGCGACGCGCGGGATGGGGCTCAAGCTCGTGCGACGGCATCGAGAGCTTGGCAAGGTCGCCGAGATCGGATTGAGAGCGGTTTTTCACGATGTTCGCGGACCTGCACTTGCCCGGGTCGTTACGCTTGCGCTGACATCCCTGGCGCGCGCGACTGCGTCAGGCTAGCACATCAATGATGGAGCGACCATGGTATTCCTTTCGTCATCGGACGATTTGATTCCGCAAGGAAAATGTCCGCTGTGAAGCTGGGGAGGCTCTACCGCTTGGCAGCCTTGCCGGAGCGCCTCGGCACGGGCCGGGAGGGCGCGCCGGCGGGCGCGGGTCTGGTGCTGGGCGATGCGGAGGGCACGGGCGCCGGCGGGGCGGCGGCGTCGAGTAGCTCGCGGGCCTGGGCGCGGGTGGTATCGGTGATCCGTTGCCCACCGATCATCTCGGCCAGCTCCTGGATGCGCTCGGGGCCCGTCATCACGCGCACGCTCGTCTGCGTGCGATCGCCCGTCACGTCCTTGCGGACGGTGAGGTGGCGGTCGGCATAGCTGGCGATCTGCGGGAGGTGCGTGATGCACAGCACCTGGTGGTGCGTCGCCAGGCCGCGCAGTTTTCCGCCGATGACCGAGCCGAGTCGCCCGCCGACGTTCGCATCGATCTCGTCGAATACGAGCACGCTGATGCGATCGCTCTGCGCGAGGATCCCCTTGAGCGCGAGCATGATGCGTGACAGCTCGCCGCCCGAGGCGATCTTGCGGAGCGGCTGCGCGAGTTGGCCGGGGTTGGTCTGGGCGACGAACTCGACGTGATCGAAGCCGTGCGGCGTCGGTTCCGTGGACGCGCCGAGCGTTACCGTGAACTTCGCCTTCTCCATCCCGAGCTCCGCGAGCTGCTTCTCGATCAGCGGCGAGAGGCGCTTGGCGACGGCCTGCCGCTTGGTCGAGAGTTCCTTGCCGAGTTGGTTCGCATCGCGCGTGAGGGGATCGAGCGCCTGCTGGAGCGACGAGAGGTCGTCGGTGGCGCGCTCGAGTTCCGCGATCTGGTCGCCGATCTGCTTGCGGTAGGCGAGGGCGTCGTCGACGGTTCGGCCGTACTTGTTGAGGACGCGGTTGAGCGTGTTGAGGCGGTCTTCGACTTCCGCGGCCTCGGCGGGGTCGAGGTCGAGCTTGTCGAGGTATCGCGAGAGGTCGAAGGCGACCTCTTCGAGCGAGATCGTCGCGTCGCGCAGTCCGCCGGCGACGGGTTTGAGGTTTACGTCGAGCATCGCCAACTCGCCGATCACCGCCGCCATCATCTTCAACCGTTCGAGGACGGAGCCGTCGGCCTCGTACAGGGCGGCGTGGGTGGCGGTCGCATCCTTCGTCAACTTCTCGAGGTTCTTCAGCACGGACGCGCGGGCGGAGAGCTCTTCGTATTCGCCGCTTTCGAGCTCGGCGTTGTCGATCTCGTTGGCCTGGAAGCGATACAGCTCGAGCTGCTGCTCGCGCAGTGTGCGGCTGGCGGTCAGGTCGCGGAGCTTTTCCTTCGCGAGCTGCAACTGTTCGTACACGTCGTGGTAGCGGCGGCGCAGATCCCACAGGTCGCCGAACTGGTCGAGGACGTCGAGTTGGTTCGACGGTTTGAGCAGGTACTGGTGATCGTGCTGCCCGTGCACGTCCACGAGGTGCTCGGCCGCGGCCTTGAGCATGCCGAGCGTGATCGGGTTGCCGTTAAGGCTCACCGAGCTGCGGCCGGAGGCGTACAGGCGTCGCGTGAGCAGCAGCTCGCCGCCGTCGTTGGCGACGGGGACGTCGGTTGCCCGCTCGATCGCCTTGAGCAGTTCCGGGCTCTTCACCTCGAACACGCCGCTGACGCGTCCCTCGTCCGCGCCGGGGCGGAGCATCTCGCCGGGGCTGCGCATGCCGAGCAGGACTTCGATCGCGCCGATGACCAGACTCTTGCCGGCGCCGGTCGCGCCGGTGAAGCAGTTCAGGCCCGGGTCGAGCTCGATGCGGACATCGGAGATGACCGCGAGGTTGGAGATGTGGAGTTCTCTGAGCATTGCCGATTTGCGATTGCCGATTTGCGATTGCAATCAAAGCCACGCCCTGTCACGCGCCTTCAATCGCAAATCGCAAATCGCAAATCGAAAATCCCCTAGCTCACCTTTGCGCCCGGCGCAACGTTCTCGCCCGGCGTCACCACGATGACCCGGTTCGTCGCCGGATCGGTCGCGGCCAGCAGCATGCCCTGGCTCACTTCGCCGCGCATCTGGCGCGGGGCGAGATTCGCGACGACGACGATCTGCTTCCCGATGAGCTGCTCCGGCTGATAGTGGCTGCGCAGCCCCGCGCAGATCTGCCGGCGCTCGCCGCCCAAGTCGATCTGAAGGACGAGAAGCTTGTCGGCGTTCTCATGGGGCTTGCACTCTAGGATCGTGGCGACGCGAAGTTCCAGCTTGGCGAAATCGTCGTAGTTGATGATCGAACCTGTCGTGTCCATCTCCGACCTCTCGGGTAAAACGTGTCAAGGTGGACACTTTATGCCAGTTGTCCCCCCCAGCCAAGTACGCGGGCAGGATCAAGAAGGAAGAGCAGGGCGATCGCCTGTGGACACTCCAGTAGGGGCGAACCTTGTGTTCGCCCGCATT
>JBAUGM010000532.1:0-3122 GCA_049679725.1 Tepidisphaeraceae bacterium | reverse complement strand
CGGTCGCGGGAGATTATGTATCCGTTGGGGCGAACATCGTGTTCGCCCGCTTCCTTCGCCGCATCCGGGCGTACACAAGGTTCGCCCCTACAAGCCACTAACACCGCCCCCATCTCGATGTATCCCTCGAACTGCTTGGTCGGGAAGTACCCCAGCGCCTTGCCGTGCAACTTCTGCATCCGATCGAGGAACGGCAGGTCCGCCATCGTCGCGACGCGGATGGTGATCGGCCCAACGCGCGGCGCGGGCAGCAACCCGATTGGAAAGGCAAGGTCGTTCATGGGAATGGCAGTAGAAGATCAGTTGCCCCCGCCCACGTCCCCCCATCATCGACGGCCACGATCCCGTTCCCCGCGCCCGTCGTCAGGTGAACCCCCGGCTGCATCGCGCCGCCCACTTCGTTTAGCGACACGCGCACCGTCGTCGGATTCAACAGCACCGGCGTTTCGAACCCGGCCAGGCGCAATCCCCTGAACGTGTCGTCGTCGACGGCGACGCTCGTCACGTCCATCGCGCCGATGTCGATCGCTCGATCGAACGCGAGATCGACGCACGAAAGATCCTTGTCGTACGACGCCGCCACGAGCGTCAGCGCGACCGGCGGCATCGGCTGAGTCGTGCGACGTTTCGATCGCGATCGTCGCCGCGGCGGCTGGAGGGGTGGTGCGATGATGACCATCGTGAAATGTCCTTTGTCATTGGTCACTCGTCACGGGTCAAAGACAGATGCACTGCGGGTGTTTCCCTGACCAGTGACCAATGACCCGTGACAAATGACTCTTCGCGACCTATGCCGCCAGCGGCATGGCGCCTTCGTACCCGATCTGCGAAACCACCGGTGTGCACGCAGGTCCGGTAAGACCGCGGCTGTTCATCCAGCACGCGGTCAGATAGACCTTCGCGCCCGCCGCGACCGTCTCGGGGAACTGGACGATGATCGACGTGCGGGTGACGCACGCCTCCATCTTCCACCCGTCGCTCCCGCTCGGCGGCGTGGCGCCGACGAACGAGTACAACTGCGCGGCGGCAACAAACTGCGGGCGTCCGCGGCGTTCGCCGCTGGCGTCCTTCAGCTTGACGCGCACCTGCCGGCCGAACACCGACACGACCTCCAGGATCGGCGCCGCCGCCGGGATCGGCGACGGCGTCGGGACCGGGTCGTAGGCGCGCAGGCCGATGTCGATCAGCTGCTGATCCGTCAGCGTCTGCGCGTAAATGACACGCACGATCTTGCGCGCTGCTTCTTTCATCAGCGCGCGTGCCTCGTTTTTCGAGGCGATCGTGCCCTTCGTCCGCGTGGCTGGCTCCTGCGACGTCGTGTAGGCGTTTTCCAGGTTCGTCGCGAGCGTCTGAAACGCGGTCGCGATCGCCGGGGTGGCGCCATACGGGAGGGGCGAGGCGCTCAGCACGGACGCAAACGTATTCGCCCACGTGACGACCTGCGCGTCTTTCGTGGGGAAGTAGCTGCTGCTGGGCATATTGACTCCTTGCCATCGAGAGGGACGTACGACGCAATCCCGCGCGATGAAGTTGTCCCCCCGAATGCCCGCGAGCCACACCGGCTCACAGCCGCGTCCGAGGTATGCCCCCTGCATCGAACGCCTGCGAAATCGGCTGAATCAGTTCTGGCGGATTATTGCGGTGCATAAGACCGGCGATTGGCGGCTATTGTGAGGTGCCTTACAATTGATAGCGGGGAAAACGGCGTTTCTGACCGGTGAAACGGACGTTATCACCGGTGAAAAAGTGCTGAGGACCGGTAATGACGTGGCTCGTAACCGGTCACGAAGACGTCGCGACCGGTCACAAAGATCTGGTGCCCGGTGATCTGGATCGGATGACCGGTGACGAGGTGCTCGTGACCGGTGACCAGACTCGTTGAACCGGTCCGAGGAGGCTCGGAACCTCTAATAAGAGTCGCATATAAACGGGGTCCGCTCGGAACGTCGGAATCGCACGGCTGGAGCGGCATACGCGTTCAGACACTCCACATGTAAACGTAAACGCGATCCGACGCTGGCACGAAGATGAAGTAATACTCAATCGTGCTTCCGCCGCGGGTACGAACCACGGCAGTAACGCCATGAGCGCTGGCAGGCATGCTCGAAATCCACCATTCTGGAACGAACCTGCGCGGAACGTCTTCTATTCGTGCGCTCGGCTTGACTCGATAAATGCTGAGTTGGTCGTCCGACGAACTTGGCGCTCCTGATATGACCGATCGCGAAAAGTCTTCGGTTTGCCCGGAGCCAACGTGAATCAAGGCGAATGTATCGCCGCGGTCGGTTGGATGCCTGGTCCACCGCGACACCACAGCGCCGTCGGGAAGTATTATTCCAAAGTCACGCTTAAGCAGCGAACTCATCGCTCGGCGCGCTTCGTCTGGCGGTAGATCATGTGATGGGGACCACTGCGTCCGGTCGAACCACCGAACTCCTTCCACCAGCAGGAATATTCCACTTATGAGGGCAAGGAGCAGGGCAGCCTTCCGAACATGACGACTTCCCGGGGTCAGGAAAGGGGTCAGACACCGATTCCGGCGCTGGAACATTTTGACCTCCGTGTTCGCGTCGCGGTAGGGTCTGCACTTATGCCCCGCGCACCCCGTTTCGCCCCCGGCGGAATGACGTTCCACGTGCTCAATCGTGCCGTCGCTCGCGCGACGCTGTTTCACAGGCCGCAGGACTACGCCGCCTTCGAACGCATCCTCGCCGAGGCCCTGCGCCGGGTCCCCGGCGTCGCCCTGCTCGACTACTGCCTCATGCCCAATCACTGGCACCTGGCGCTCACGCCGTCGGCGGCGGGGGAACTCTCCGCGCTGATGCGCTGGCTGACGAACACCCATACCCAGCGTTACCACGCCCACTACCATACCGCGGGCACCGGCCATATCTACCAGGGGCGGTTCAAGAGCTTTCCCGTCGAGTGCGCGGCCGCGTCGTTGCTCCCGGTGCTGCGATATATCCAGCGCAACGCGCTGCGCGCCAATCTTGTGGCGCGAGCCCAGGACTGGCGCTGGGGAAGCCTGTGGCGGGGCGTGCACGGGGACGCGGATGACGGCGGCGCTGGCGACAGGGGCGGCGCCGGGCCGGCGCTGACGCCGTGGCCGATCGCGCAGCCGC
>JBAUGM010000531.1:0-3291 GCA_049679725.1 Tepidisphaeraceae bacterium | reverse complement strand
CCACTCCACCACCCAACGACTCCACCACTTTTTCCCCACCCCGAATTCCCCTTGACGCCCCGCAGGGTCCGCTGTTCAATGCCGCCACTTTGCCGCCCCCCGGGCAGCGCGCGGGCGCGCGGCGACGTGTATGTGAGGCGCGCGGGCCGCGCGCGACCGGAATGTCCGTTGACGGAGGCGTCAACGTCCGGTTGACATAGCCGGCTGTCGTCTTCGTCAACTTCGCGGATGTCACCATGACCTCTTCACTGCTCACCAGCGGCCTGCCGCTCCTGCTCGACGCGGGCGGCGCCGGCTTGCTCCCCTCGCCCCTCGAAGCGACCCTCATCGGCGCCTGCGGCCAGTCCGTCGCGTACCTCTTCGGCCCCGACGCCCTCCCCTCCGCCGCCAAGCGCAAGCCCAAGCAGGGGGACGAGGGCGAGACCGAGAAAGACGACGACCTCGGCGGTGATGGGGATGACGACGAGGAGGACGAGGACGACGACCTCGAGGAAGACGAAGACGACCTCGACGACGATGACGACGTCGATGACGACGAAGACGACGAGGATGATGACGACGAAGACGACGAGGATGAGGATGACGAAGACTTCGACGACCCCGACGCGGACACCGACGCCGACGACGACGATGACGACGACGACGATTTCGACGACGACGAGTGATCGTCATCGCTGAACAGAGCGGAACGCGAGCATTCAGAAGGCACCCGGCGAACGGGTGCCTTTTTCGTTTTACCCCCTCTCCCGGCCTGCGCTCAACGCAGGCCGGGAGAAGGGATCAGAGGGGTTACTCGAGCGACTGGCCCTTGAAGACATCGCCGAACGCGTGGCTGTCGATCCCGCAGGCGGCCGTGGCGGGCGCCGTCGCGCGGGGGGCGAGCGTTGCCACGAACGCGTCGAGCGGCTGCGACATCAGCAGCGCCCGCTGGAACGCGAGCACGTCGGCGGAGATCGGGATCAGCGCGACGCGCAGCCCGCGCCGCGCGGCGGTCGAGAGGGCGGCGGACAGTTGACCCAGCGCCCCCTTCCAGTTCACGCCACGGCAGTCGACGCGCAGGCCCAGATCATGTTGCTTCGCCGACAACCCCGCGCCGCGGAGGATCGTCGCGGCGCCTTCGAGGGCGTTCGCATCGTCCGACCCCAGCAGGACGTAGTCCAGCGACGGCGACGCTGCCTCCGTCTTGGCAGTGTCGGTCGGCATCGAGCGTCGGCAGCAGCGGTGGTGGTTGCAGGACATGGCTCTGGCAACATGATCGGCGAGGACGTTCTCGGGCTTAACCGTGCGGTTTGCCCGGCGCCATCATATGATGACGTGCGGCCGACGCAGTTCTTGAGGGGCCCGGCTATCGGACGTTTCCGCCCTCATCGCGCGGGAGGCGCAACGCACATGTTCGGAAAGATCTCGTACACCGTCCGCCACAACACCGTCGCCGCCGCGTCGTGCATCGTCGTGGCAATCGTGTACATGATCATCCTGTCGCTCATTCAGTCTGCCCTTCAGGCGATCTTCCAGGCGGCGGTGTACATGCACACGCAGGGCGCGATGACGCACGCGGGGCCGCAGGGTTTCCCCGTGCGCCTGCTGAACGACGCGATGTCGCCGCGGTAGACGATTGCCTTTGCTCGTCGACCGGGGTGAAAGGGGCGGACCGCTGATATGTCTCTCACCGCGGCCACGACGTTACCGGGGGACAGCCTGACCGATCACGCGCGCGCCCCCTCGCCGCGCCGTATCGGGCGCGCCCAACTCGCGTTCGTGCTCATCGTGATCGCCGCCGCCGTGTTGCGGCTGTACCGGATCGACGGGCAAAGCCTCTGGATGGATGAGCTCTACAGCGTTCAGTCATCCAACGGCTGGTCGCCGTCCGACCTTCCGGCGAACGTCGTGCTCGATCCCGCGCCCGACATGATGTCGCTTGCCGGCGCCCGGCCCGTATCCGAGATCTCGGCATCGCTGGCGCGGGGCGACAACCACCCGCCGCTGTACTTCATCCTGCTCCGGTTGTGGCGCATGGCGCTGGGGGAGGGGCCGGCCGTCATGCGCGGGATGTCCGTCCTGGCGTCGTTGATCGCCTTGGCCTTGCTGACGGACACCACGCGCCTCCTGTACGGCTGGACCCCCGCGCTGTGGGCGGCGGCGATCATGGCGGTGGCGGGCCCGCAGGTGCAGTACGCGCAGGAGGTGCGCGGGTACGCGCTGCTCATGGCCGCGGGGTGCGGGGCGATGAACGCGATCGTGCGGATCAAACTCTTGGGCGCGACGGCGCCGCGGCTGGCGGCGCTGGCGCTGTGCCTGCTCGCGATGGTGCTCACGCACTTCTTCGCCGTCGGCGCGGCCGCCGGACTGACGGCATACGCGCTGATCGCCCTGCGCGGCGACGCGCGCCGGCGCACGCTGGCGGCGATGGTCGTCGCGGCGCTGCTCTTCGCGCTGCTCTGGGGCGCGTCGACCGTGCGACAGTTCCGCAACGTCGAAGCGAACAACCGCTACATGATCGAGGGCAAAGACGGCGCGGGCGCCCGGTTGCTCCAGCGGCTGGCGACGCTGCCGCACCGGTTCTTCAACGAGCCGATGGGATCGTCTGCCGCGATCGCCAGCCTCGCGGGGGTGACCTACCTGCTGCCGCTGCTGCTCCTGCGCCGCCGCCCCGACCTGCTGCTGGGCACGCTGTACGTCGCGGGCGGCGTGGGGGTGATCGTCGCGTTCGACCTGTTCCGCACGTCCGGCCACCTCCAGTTCATGCGCTACACGCTTGTCGCGGCGCCGGGGGCGTACCTGCTCACGGTGGGGCTGCTCGCCGACCGGCGCGGCTGGCTCCGACACGTCGTGCCCGCCGTGGTGGTGGCGTCGTGTCTCCTCTCGCTGGGGCGCGCGTACAAGTACTTCATCCCGGTGAAGGTGAACTGGCGCGCGCCGATCGCCGCCGCAGCGCCGCTCCTGGGCCCGCGCGACGCGCTGATCCTGACGGGCCAGCCGAACACCACCTGGTACCTCGCCATCTCCTACTACCACCCCGCGGGGCCGCGCCGGCTGCTGATGCTCACCGCGCCGTTGACGGCCGATCGCGCCGCCGAGGTGATGGCGGGATCGGAGCGGATCTGCGTCGTGGGCGGTCGCGACCCGACCGACGGCATCGCCGCGTTCGTCGGTGACGCGCCGCTGGCCTCGTACCCCGAGCCGCTCGTCCCGCCGATCGTCGTCTTCCCCCATGCCGCGGCGCCGGCGCGAACGGACGTCGCCCCCTGAGTCCCGCTGCGCGGCGCTCGAACGGGCGTCGCCCTGAGTCCC
>JBAUGM010000530.1:0-7982 GCA_049679725.1 Tepidisphaeraceae bacterium | reverse complement strand
GGCGGCGCTGGCGCTCTGCCCCGCCGTGGGGGATCACTCTCGGTCCTGCATCAACTCGAGCGTCACCCGCACCGGGCGATGATCGGACGCGGTGCGCTCGTCGAGCACGCGCGCCTTGACGACACGCCACCGCTCGGACGGCTTCACGAACACGTGATCGATCTTGACCTTCGGCGTCGCGCCACAGCAGGTCGGGGCGGCGGGATCGTCGCCGCTGACCAGCGTCCAATCCTTCGCCAGGGCCTCCATCGGCGCGCTGCCGACCTCGCAATTGAAATCGCCCGCAAGAATCGTTGGGTGCTTCGCGTCGCGCCATCGCTCGTTGACCGCCTGTGCCTGGATCAGCCGATCGGATGGTTCGCGCGTGTGATCGAAGTGCGTGGAGATGAACTCGATCGTCCCGGCCCCACCGGGCAGCTTCGCGGTGATGGCGACGGCGCAGCGTGGCTCGTGCTGCTCGCCCCGGGTCCACGGCAGCGCTTCGACGCGCGACGAGACGATCGGCCAGCGCGACAGGACCGCGTCCCCGTACTGCCCGCCGTCGAACGTCATCGCCGGGCCGAAGACGATGTGCATGCTCGTCAGCTTCGCCAGCTCCGCCGCCTGGAGCGCGCCCAGCGATCGCCGGGTGCCGTTGTCGACTTCCTGAAGCGCGACGAAATCGGGCTGTTCCGCGCTGATCACCCCCGCGATGCGCGGCAAATCGAGCTTCCCGTCCGTCCCAACGCCCCGATGGATGTTGTAGGTGAGGGCGGTGAGCTCCCTCGGCGGCGCCTTGGTGGGGGAGGTGCTGCCGCTGCTTCCGCAGCCGAGCAAGGATCCGATGGAAAGCAGAACGACGAACAGCGTGACGTGCGATCGAATGGTTTGCTCCGTTTGTGTGACGGCGGCGAGCGTAGCCGCGGCGCAGCGTCGGTCAAGCGAAGCGTCGGTGTGTGTACGGGCGACCGATCGTGCCGATAATCCTCGATAGCGATGTCCGAGCCGCAGGTCAGCATCATCATCCCGACGCTCAACGAGGCGGAGAACCTGCCGCTGCTCGTGCCGCGCATCGGGGAGGTATTGCGCGGCACGAAGTACGAAGTCATCGTCGTCGACGACGACAGCCGTGACGACACGCGCGGCGTGTGCGCAAAGCTCTCGGCGCAATACCCGCTCGCCCTGATCGTCCGCCAGAACATCAAGGACGGGTTGAGCGGCGCGGTGCTCCAGGGGATGGCGGCGGCGAGCGGGCGAACGCTGGTCGTGATGGATGCCGACTTACAGCATCCGCCGGAGAAGATCCCCGAGCTGCTCGCGGCGCTCGACGCCGGCGCGGATTTCGTCATCGGCTCGCGCTACGTGCCTGGCGGATCGACGGCAGAGCGGTGGGGGCCGCTGCGGAAGCTGAACTCGTGGGTGGCGACGTTCCTCGCGCGCCCGTTCGCGGGGCGGACGCACGACCCGATGAGCGGCTTTTTCGCCCTGCGTCGCGAGACGTACCTGGGCGCGACGCGGCTGACGCCGCTGGGGTACAAGATCGCGCTGGAGCTGATGTGCAAGGCGCGCGTGCAGGACGTGCGCGAGGTGCCGATCCACTTCGCCATGCGCGAGCGCGGGCAGTCGAAGTTGAACCTCAAGCAGCAGTTCCGCTACCTCGAGCACCTGAGCCGGTTGTACGACTTCGCGTTCCCGCGCGCCAGCCCGATCGTGAAATTCCTCATGGCGACGGCGGCCGGTTGGGCGCTGGCGGGACTCGTCTACGCGCTGCTGTTCCCGGTGATCGGCATGGTCCGCGCCGCGATCCTCGCGTTCCCGCTGGCGGTGGCGGTGACGGCGCTGTTCCACGTGCGTTACGTGCGGACGCAGCGCGAGTTCCTCGCGACGCCGCACCCGTGGCGGGATTTCTGGATCATCGCACTGGCGGAATGGACGGCGTGTGCGATTGTCGCGGCGTGGTGGGTCGCACGGGCGAACGGCCCCAGACCCGTCGAAACGTTCGTCCTCGCGTTCGGCGCTGCCACGCTGGTCCGCTACATGCTCCGCAAGGAGTTCCTCCAGGACGTCCGCGGGCTGCGGCGGGACGTTCGCAAGGACGAGCTGATCACGTAACTCCGCCCCCGCCGTCCTCCGTCGCCCGAGCGCCCGAGCGCCCGAGCGCCTTGTCATTCTGAGGTACTCCGAAGAATCTAGCCTCGGGTGAAGGGCCCGCTCATTCGTGGCCAGATCCTTCGGAGTACCTCAGGATGACAAATGTGGCGGCAGCAGCGCTCCCGATCGAACAACCGCAATCGCGCGAATCGCGCGTCGCGCCGGTCTTGCTGGCTTGCGCCATCTTCGCGACGCTCTCGATCCTCTGCGCCATCACCTCCGACGGCTTTCTCGAGGCCGACAGTTGCACGCATTATCTCTATGCGCGCCTGGCCCTCCGCGAGCCGATCCGCGAGAACCTGCACCACCTCGTGAACGTCTGGGGTCGGCCGCTGTGCACCGGGCTGTACGCGATCCCCGCCGCCATCGGGCAGCGGCTGGGCGTGCGCCTGATGAGCTGCGCGCTCGCGCTCGTGTGCGGCCTGGCCGCGATGCGCGTCGCGAAATTGCAGGGATATCGCTGGCCCGTGCTCGCGCTGATCTTCACGCTCGCGCAGCCGCTCGTGTTCCTGCACTCGTTCAGCGAGCTGACGGAGCTGCCGTTCGCCGCGCTGATCATCCTCGCGTTCTGGGCGTACCGCGCGCGGCAGTTCTGGCTCATGGCGTTGCTCGCCGGCATCAGCCCGACGGGCCGGCCGGAGGGCTTCGGATTCATCGCGCTCGCCGTAGCCGCGCTCGTGCTGCACCGCCGATGGTACTGGCTGCCGCTGCTGTTCCTTCCGCTGGCGATGTGGAATTATGCAGGGTGGGAGCTGTCCGGACGCGAGGGGTTGTGGTGGCAGTGGGTGAAGAACAACTGGCCGTACGCGCAGGAGAGCCTGTACCCACGTGGGCGGTTGCTGCACTTCGTCGTGCTGCTGCCGGTCGTGACATCGCCGCTCATCTTCCCCGCAACCGCGCTCGGCATCTGGCGCAGCGTCGCGGCGCTGTGGGCGGATGAAAATAGGGACGGGAGCTATTTATCTCCCGGGATCTGGCGCAGTGTTGCGGCGCTGGGAGCGAAAGAAAGCGGGGAAGAAAAGAGGGACGGGAGCTATTTATTTCCTCTGCGCGCGTTCTTTGCGGATCACGCCGCGCGGTGTCAGGCGTCGATCGCGTTCATCCCGTTCGGCATCCTCGTCGGCCACAGCCTGCTCTACTGGCTCGGCAAGATGGCGAGCAACGGTGAGCTGCGCTACATGCTCGCCGTCGCGCCGTTCTGGGGATTGCTCTCGGCCAAGGGGTGGGAATGGGTATTCGAGCGACTCCAGTGGCGCCGCCCGCTCGCGTGGGCGGGCGTGGCGTCGCTGCTGCCGATGCTGGCGAACTTCGCGTACCCCGTCGTGCCGCTGGTCTACATGGACGACTGGAAGCAGGCGAAGCAGATCGCGACGTGGCTCGACGAAACGCCGCTGCGCAAGGACCACCCGACGCTGATGCTCGCGCATCCCGCGATCTTCTACTTCATGGATTCCGGACCCGGTTCATCCGCGAAGGGCGTCGAGTGGAAGGAGTCGATCCTCGCGCAGGCGCCGCCGGGCACGCTGATGGTGTGGGACCCGATCTACGGCGTGTTCAACTCCGACGCGGCGCGATCGATCACCCTCGAAGAGATCGAGGCGGCGGGGTGGGTGCCTCGGGCGTTGCCCGACGACATTGGGGGGGACTGGCGCATCTTCGTGAGCCCGACACCCGCCACGACATTGCCATAATCGCCGCTTGCGGCTTCGCGGATCGAGATGCGCGGTGTTTGAAGTATCGTTTGAGATCCACGCGTGCTGATTCGCGAAGCCGCAAGCGGCGCGTTACCGCTTCGATTGCGCCACGAACTCCTGCACCGCGCTCATCGCCTCCGCATCACTCATCTGCTTCGGCGGGTGCTTCATCGTCCACGCGGCGATCGGCTCGATCGCGCCGCCGATCTTCGCATCCCGCGCGACCTTGCACCCGCGGATCGCGTCGACGACGACGCCTGCACTGTTCGGCGAATCTTCCACGCTCAGCCGCAGCTCCAGGTTGAGCGGCACGCCGCCGAATCCCGTGCCGTTAAGACGCAGGAAGCAAACCTTGTTGTCCTTCAGGAACGGCACGAAATCGCTCGGCCCGATATGGATTCTGTCAGGCGCGAGCGGCACTTCGAGCTGGCTTTGCACCGCATCGGTCTTGCTGATCTTCTTGTCACGCAAGCGCTCGCGGCTGAGCATGTTGAGGAAGTCGGTGTTGCCGCCGGTGTTGAGCTGGTAGGTGCTGTCGATGCGCACGCCGCGGTCGTCGAAGAGTTTCGCGAGCGTGCGGTGGGTGATGGTCGCGCCGACTTGCGCCTTGATGTCGTCGCCCACGCACGGGAGGCCGCGCTCGGCGAAGCGCTTCGCCCACGTCGGGTCGGATGCGATGAAGACCGGGATGCAGTTCACGAGCCCGACGCCGGCGTCGAGGCAACCCTGCGCGTAGAACTCCGTGGCTTTCTGCGACCCGACGGGGAGGAAGTTGACGAGGATTTCCGCACCGCTCTCACGCAGCGCTTTCGAGACGTCGACCGGCTTCGCCGACGCCGGCTCGAACCGCTGGTCCGGCGGATAGCTCGCCATGTGCGGCGCGACGCCGTCCAGCACCTCCCCCATCTGCACGATCACGTTCGTCCGTTTCACGTCACGACAAAACACGGTCGTGTTGTTCGGCAGCGCGAAGATCGACTCGTGCAGATGTTTTCCGACCTTGCGCGCGTCGATGTCGAATGCGGCCACGACCTCGATATCGGTGATGCGATACCCGCCCAGTTCGGGATTGGCCAATCCGATGCGATCATCCGGACGTGCCGCGTAATGCGCCAGCCCCTGAACCAATGAACTGGCGCAGTTTCCCACGCCTGCAATTGCGATACGAATCGTGCTTCCCATGTCTTCCGGCATGATACGACTAAACAGGCGCGTTGTTGATTGGCCGGAGGTGGGCAAGGACCTCCGCGTTGCCCTTGGCCCCCTTGATAGGGCTCATCGTCCGCCCAACCAGCATAAACCCCGCCTTCGCGATCTGCGGGAGGATGGATTCCACCACCTCGTCCACATTCGCCGCGTCCAGCACGCCGCCGCGGAGCAGTCCGGGCGGGGCTTCGTAGTGCGGCTTGATGAGCGTCACGACATGGCCGTCGTCCGCGATCATCCGTCGGGCGGCGGGGAGGATGTGCTGCTGCTTCGTCCACGCGACGTCGATGGTGACGATCGCGACGGGCTCCGGCAAAACCGCGTGCATCGCGTTCGTCCGCTCCATCACGACGACGCGCGGGTCCTTGCGGAGCTTCCAATCGAGCACGCCGTAGCCGGTGTCGATCGCATAGACCTTGGCCGCGCCGCGCGTGAGCAGGCAGTCGACGAATCCCCCCGTGTTGGAGCCGAGGTCGGCGCAGGTTGCGCCCGTCACGTCGACGTTGAACGTCGCGAGCGCGTGCTCGAGTTTCTGCCCGGCGCGGGAGACGAAGTCCGTCATGACGCGCCAGTGTAGTGTCGAGCCGTGTCGTACCGAAGGGCGCGGCCGGGGCGTTGATGGTCAAACCGACGCTCGGGCGAACGAGCCCGCTAGTCGCGCCCCGCAAGCGGGGCCGCTAAATAGCCGGCCACGATTCTCGACTGTCGCGACCATCCAGTGTCATGCTGAGGTACTCCGAAGCATCTGGCTTCACCGACGGATCGGCCAGATCCTTCGGAGTACCTCAGGATGACAACGTTCGAGAATCGTGCGCTCCCATTTAGACCGGCGCGGGCGGGCGTATTTAGTTGCTTCCCTCGCGCGTCTCCCGCGGTTTCCCCAGCGGATTCGCGAGAAGTCTTCGCTGACACGGACGACATACCCGGTACTCGAACCGCCGGTGCACGTCGTCCTGCAGGTCGTCGGCGGAGAGGTGCTTCATCTGCTCGATCAAATTGGCGAAGGTGTGATCGAAGTCGGTCTCCTCCAACTCTTCGGTCGACATCGCCGGCACCGACGGGTCGGCGTAGACGTCGATCTTCACGACGTAGCTCGCGCCGGTTGGCGTCGTCATGCCGCAGAGGTCGCAGATCACCCGGTCGAGCATTTCCTGCATTGTACTGGGGAGATTCGATGAACCGCAGATGAACGCAGATAAACGCGGATGAGTGCAGGTGGATTTCAGATCTCAGGTCCTGAATCTGCGTTCATCCGCGTTCATCTGCGGTTCAAGCGCTTCTGCGCGCGAGTTGGATTTCCATCGAAACGCCCGCACAATGGCCGACGCATGAGCAAGTTCTACATCACCACGCCGATCTACTACCCCAACGCCGAGCCGCACCTGGGGCACGTGTACACGACGCTCTGTGCCGACACGATCGCCCGGTACCACCGTCTCACGGGCGACGATACGTTCTTCCTCACCGGCACCGACGAGCACGGCATCAAGATGGTCAAGACGGCCGACGCGCTGAAGGTTGGGCCGCAGGAGCTTGTCGATCGTGTCGTGAAGGTGTTCGAGGACGTGTGGAAGGAGTTCCACGTCACCAACGACGATTTTCTCCGCACGACCAGCGATCGGCATAAGCGCGGCGTGACGAAGATCGTCGAGCAGCTCGTCGCGAAGGACGACATTTACCTCGGCGGGTACGAGGGGTGGTATGACGAGGGGCAGGAGGAATTCGTCACCGAGACCGAGGCGAAGGCGAACGAGTTCAAGTCGTCGGTAACCGGCAAGCCGCTCGTGCGGTACAAGGAGCCGACGTACTTCTTCCGGCTCAAGAAGTACGCGCCGCGCGTGCTGGAGTACATCCACGAGCACCCGGAGTTCATCCAGCCCGAATCGCGCCGCAACGAGGTGATCAGCAAGCTCAAAGGCGGTGTTGAGGATCTATCGATCAGCCGGGCGACGCTGAAGTGGGGCATCCCGCTTCCGCACGATCCCGGCCACGTGCTGTACGTGTGGATCGACGCGCTGAGCAACTACATCACCGCGCTCGGGTACGCGGGCGAGGATGATTCGCGATTCAAGACGTACTGGCCCGCCGACGTCCACCTGATCGGCAAGGAGATCATGTGGTTCCACACGGTCTACTGGCCCGCGATCCTGTTCTCACTCGAGCTGCCGCTGCCCAGGAAGGTCTTCGCGCACGGGTGGTGGACGGCCGAGGGGCGCAAGATGGGAAAGTCGACGGGGAACTTCATCGACCTGGATCGGCTTCGCGCGCTGACGTCGGCCTACTCGGAAGACGCGCTGCGGTATTACATGCTGCGCGCGGCGCCGTTCGGGAACGACCTTGACTTCGTGCAGGCCGACTTCGACAAGGCGTTCAACGAGCTGGCCAACGTCGTCGGCAACTGCCTGAACCGCACGATCAAGATGATCGGCCAATACCGCGACGGTCTGCTGCCGGCGGTGGGGGATGTGGATCCGATCGACGACCCGCTCGCCGCGCAGACTGAGAAGCTCGGCGGCGCGCTCGCCGACGCGTACACGCGGCTTGCGCTTCAAGAGTGCGCGCAGCTTCCCGTCGAACTGGCCCGTGCGACGAACGGCTACATCGACGCGACGGCGCCGTTCAAGCTGCGCAAGGAACCCGACAAAGCCAAACGTCTCGATACGGTCTTGAACCGCTCGGCCCAGGCGATCAAGAATGCGCTGGTCGGCCTCCTGCCCGTCCTCCCGGAGAAGGCGGCGACGGGGTTGCGGCAGCTTGGTGTCGAGCCCGGGTCGCGGACGCTGGATGAGTTGCTGTCGACGCCTTTGCTCGGCGGGCACAAGCTGGGGGAAGGGGTGCCACTGTTCCCGAAGGTCGAGGCCAAGTAGCGTACGTCGCGGGTTTTAGACGATCTGGACCGGTTCGGCGCGGACGGGTAGAGTAAAGTCGCGATTCGCACGCCCGGATCGCTTC
>JBAUGM010000529.1:0-5827 GCA_049679725.1 Tepidisphaeraceae bacterium | reverse complement strand
ATCCTGAGGTACTCCGAAGGATCTTGCGGCGAAGGAAAGGGCCCCTGATTCTTTGCCAGATCCTTCGGAGTACCTCAGGATGACGAGCAGGCGGTGGGCCAAAGCTCATCGCTCACGGTTGCGCGGCCGGGCGCGTGGTAGGAAGCGTGCGATCCAACACACGTTTGAGCTCGGCGATCGTGTCCGCGTGCTTCGGGTGCTTTGCGAGGTTGACGTGCTCGCGGGGGTCGGCGTCGTGGTCGTACAGCTCGACGCCGGCCAGGCCGCCGTTCCATTCGGTGTAGCGCCAGCGGTCGGTGCGGACGGATCGGCCGTCGACCGCCTTGCGCTGAAGCTGCGTGAACACCGCCGGCTTGCCGGGCGCGGATGCGTCGTCGAGCAACGGCTTGAGGCTCACGCCTTCCACCGCGGCCGGCGCCGTCAGCCCGCACAGTTCCGCGACCGTCGGGCAGACGTCGATCAGTTCAGCCAACCCGCGCGGCGCCGTGCCCTTGCCCTTCACCCCCGCGCCCGCGACGAGCAGCGGCACGCGCGCCGCCTCCTCAAACAGCGTCATCTTCTGCCACGTCTGGTGTTCGCCGAGGAGGTAGCCGTGGTCGCCGAGGAAAACGATCAGCGTGTCATCGGTCAGCTTCAGCCGGTCGAGCGCATCGAGCAGCCGGCCGACCTGTTCGTCCATGAACGACACCGACGCGTAGTACGCGCGGATCGACTCGCGCGACTGCTGCTCGGTCATGTTCCAGTACACCAGCGGGTCGTGAAACGCGGCGACCGGAATATCGTCTCGGTCCTGCGGCACCTGTGGCAGCCTGATCTTCTCCAGCGGGTAGAGGTCAAACTGCTTTTTCGGCGCGATCGGCGGGACGTGCGGGCGGATGAACCCGACGGCGAGGAACAGCGGCTTGTCCTTGTTCTTCTCCAGCAGCCGGATCGCTTCCGTCGCCGCCTGGTGATCGTGCTGCTCCGCGCCGTCGCTCGTGCCGATCACGTGGCGGAATCCCTGGCCGCGCTTGGGCGTCGGGTTGAACTCCTCGCCGGTCGTAGCGAACTCCGCGCCGGGCGGGTCGACGGTGATGTCCCACGAGAGGGCGTCGTCGTGCGTCTGCTTCCCCACGCCGCCGGGGATGCCCTGGTGATAGATCTTTCCCACGCGCGCCGCGAGGTAACCGTTGTCCTTGAAGAGTTGCGGCAGCGTGACGACGTCCGGCTTGCGCTCGCGCAGGCGCGGGCCGTTGGTCTGGAGGGTGGTGGTGTTGGGGCGCAAGCCGGTCATGAATGATGCGCGGCTGGGGTTGCACAGCGGGTTCTGGCAGTACGCCCGCTCGAAGCGCACGCCGCGCGCGGCGAGGCGATCGAGGTGGGGCGTCTGCACGATCGCGTTGCCGTACGCGCCCATCGAGACGTTGTAGTCGTCGGCGGTGATGAACAGAACGTTGCGCTTGCGCAGCGGCGCGTCGGCGGCGAACGTCGACGACGTGATCGCGATCAGCGCGATGAGGAGAACGCGCGGTTTCATAGTTCGGCTCCTCCCTCTCCCACGGTACTCCGGGGGAGAGGGAAGGGGAGAGGGGCCAGGTGCGCTCGATGTCGAATACCGCTTGCCTCGGCCGATGACGCGACTCGCGCACCGACCGGTTTTCGCGGTTCTCGCGCCGCTCGCCCCTCTCCCCTGCCCCCCCTGCCCTCTCCCCGGAGTACCGGAGAGAGGGAGTGGGTGCTTCTACTCCGCCGCGACGTCCTTCTTCCGGCGATCCTTCGCCGCGTCGGATTCCGTTGCCATCCACGCGTCGAGCTCACCCTTCAGTTGCTTCGCCAGCTCCGGATGATCCGCCTGCTGGTTGATCCGCTCCCCGGAATCGGCTTCCACGTCGAACAGCTCCGGTGCGTTCGCGCCGGTGATGACGAGCTTCATGTTCCCGCGCATCGCCGCCACCTGCGTGTTGCCCTCGCGCCATTCCCAGAAGAGCGTTCGCTCCGGCGCCGGCGACTTGCCGCGGAAGACATCGAGGACGTTTCGGCCGTCGAGCTTCAGCTCGGATGGGACATCGGCGCCCGCCGCGGCGAGGAACGTCGGCATCAGGTCGATCATGCAGAGCGCGTCGCGGCTCTCCCGGCCCGCGGGCACGCCACCCCTCGGCCAGCGCGCGAACGTCGGAACGCGCGTGCCGCCTTCCCACAGCGTGCGCTTCTGCCCGCGGAAGGGGCGGTTGCTGTCGTGGTGGACCGCCGCCCCGCGCTGGAGCGCCTCGAACGTCGCGCCGTGGTCGGACGAGAAGACGATCAGCGTGTCGTCCGCGATCCCCGCATCCGCCAGCGCCGTCATCACCCGCCCGATCTCCTTGTCCATCCGCGTGATCATCGCGGCGTACGACGCGTTCCACAGCTTTTCTTTGTCGCTCTCTGTGAACTTCCCCACAAACTCCAACACGTCCTCGTTCGGCGCCTCCACCGTGCTGTGCGGCGCCGTGAACGGGAGGTAGAGGAAGAACGGCTCAGATTTCTCGCGGCCGATGAACTCGATGGCGCGGTCGGCGAACATGGCGTCGGCGTAGCCGTCCACGGGCTTCTTCTCGCGGCCGTCGAACAGTTCCTTGGGGAACTTCTGCCACGCATGCTTCGCCTCGGTGAAGCCAAAGAACTGTTCAAACCCCTGGTCCATCGGATGGGTGTAGCTCTGCGCACCGGGACGCTTACCGCCGTGATGCCACTTGCCGAACAAGGCCGTCGCATAGCCTCGCTTCTTGAGAGCTTCCGCAATAGTGACTTCCTCGGACGGCAAGTCGAGGCTGCCGTTGCCGGTCACGCCGTTGTGGATGCCGTATCGGCCGGTCATCAGCGCCGCGCGGCTCGGGGCGCAGACAACGCTGGCGGTGTAGAAGCGGCGAAAGGTCGTGCCTTCCTGCGCGAGCCGGTCGAGATTCGGCGTCGCCCACTCTTTGCGGCCGTTGAAGCCGACGTCGGCGTAGCCCAAGTCGTCCGCGAGGATCATCACGATGTTCGGTGGACGGTCTGCCGCCAGGGCGGCCCTTCCACACGTCATCGCGAGCAGAATGCAGAAGGCCAAAACAAGTCGACGGGTCATGCGGAAGCGCCTCACTGGTTGGGCCCCGGTTCGATGGGTCGGGCGTCGAGCTTCAGGATCGGGTCGTCGATCGACAGCTGCCACGCCGTCAAACGCGTCTGGAGATCGTCCCGCGCGGCCCGCGCTTTCGCGTCGTGATAGAGGTTCTTCGTCTCGCCCAGGTCGTTCTTCAGGTCGTACAGCTCGTTCAAGCCACTCGCAACGTGATGGCGGACGAGCTTCCACTCGTCCGTGCGAACCATCCGCATGTACGCGAGGCCGGCGTTGTGGAGGTCGTATTGGCCGAAGACTTCCTTGCGCCAATCGACCGGTTGCTCACCGCGCAGGAACGGGGAGAAGTCGAGGCCGTGCTGCTTCGCATCGGCGGGGGGCTTCAGGCCAACCATGCCGAGGACGCTGGCAGACGTGTCGATGTTGGAGACGGGTGCGTCGATCGTCGTGCCGGGCACCGCGACACCCGGCCCGCGGACGATCAGCGGGACGCGGATCGACTCCTCGAACATGTTCGGCCGCTTCGGGCCCCGCGTGCCGGCGAGGATCCACGAACCGTTGCCCTTCGTGTAGATCCCGTGGTGGCCAATGTTGTAGCCGTGGTCGCTGGTGAACAGGACGATCGTGTTCTCCGCCAGCTTCAGCTCGTCGAGCCGCGCGAGCAGCCGGCCGATGTTGCGATCGACCGAGTGGACGGACGCGTAGTACTTGCGGTACGTGTCCTTCGTCCACTGCGGATCCAACCCCTTGAAGTCCGGGATCGTCGGGTCGAGCTCCATGAACGGCGCCGAGTCCTCCTCGCGCACCGGCGCGTACGGGAGGTGTGGCTCGCGGAAGTGAATGGACATCGCGAACGGCTTGTCCTTGTTCGACTCCAGCCAGCGGAGCGCTTCGTCGGTCGTGAGGTCGGGCGTCGGCCCCTTTAGCTTCGTGCGCTGGCCGTCCACCTCGACCTGCGGGTCCATCGCCTGTGCGCCGCCGCCGATGATGCCCCAGAAGTGGTCGTAGCCATGCCTGGTCGGGTGGTGCTGCGGGAGGTGGCCCAGGTGCCACTTTCCGACCAGCGCGGTGGTGTACCCGTTTTGCTTGAGCACTTCGGGCCACGTGACCGTTTCGGGCGGGAGCCCGACGCCGGCCTCGGCCTGGGCGACTGTGATCCAGTCGGTAATGCCCAGTTCCGTGCCATACCGGCCGGTGAGGAACGCCGCCCGGCTTGGCGAGCAGACGGGCGTTGCGGTGAACGCGTTGGTGAAGCGCGCGCCTTCGCGGGCGAGTCGGTCCATGTTCGGCGTGCGCGACTCGCGGTTGCCGTATGCGCCGACCGACCACATCGCCTGATCGTCGGTGACGATGACGATGAGGTTGGGGCGGTTCTCCGCCGCGCGCGCGGACGTGCAGAACCACAGGGCGATGATCGTCGCAACGAGGCCAACGCTACTTCGTCTCATTCAATTGCCTTTCCAGTTCCGCCTTGAGAGATTTGACCTGCTCGGCCGCGCCGGCATCGGCGATGAGATTCTTCATCTCATAGGGATCGTTTTTCAAGTCGTACAGCTCGTCGGCGTCGGGCACATCGGTGTAGTGGATGTACTTCCACCGGTCGTTCCGCACCGCCTGCCAGGACGGCACGCGCGGGAATCCCTGTTCCTGGAAGTATTCGAACAGCGCGGCGCCGCGCCACAGGCCGAGCTTGCCTTCGAAAAGAGGGACGAGCGACTTTCCCTGCACATTCTTCGGGATCGGCGCCCCCGCGAGTTGGAGGGCCGTCGGCGCGATGTCGATGTTGAGCGCCATCTCCGGGAGCTTCGAGCCGGGCTTGATGAGCTTCGGGTAGCGCATCAGCAGCGGCACGCGGATCGATTCCTCGTAGGCCGCCCGCTTGTCTGCTAAGCGGTGCTCGCCCCAGAAGAAGCCGTTGTCGCTGGTGAAGATGACGATCGTGTCGTCGGCTATTCTTCGCTCGTCCAGCGCGTCGAGGATCCGCCCGAGACCCTCGTCGACGCTGAGCAGGCAGCGCATCTGCCCGCGCGGGCCGACGTCGCTGGGGCCGTCGGGCTTGATGCGCTGGTCGTTCTTCACCCCCGCCAGCTCGCGGGAGAGAACGGGCTTGCCCGACAGGTTGTCCTTCACGCTCGGGGCGCGCGGGACGGGCTCGTTCGCGTACGCGTCCGCGTGCCGATCCGCCGGCTTGAACGGGCCGTGCACCGCCTTGTGACCGACGTAGAGGCAGAAGGGCTTGGCGTGATCGCGCTTCACGAAGTCGACGGCGTAGTCGCTGATGATGTCGGTGACGTAGCCGCTCTTCGCTTCCTCCTTGCCGTCGACGTTCAGCACCGGGTCGACGTACACGCCCTGACCCTTGAAGCTCACCCACCGGTCAAACCCGGGGCGCGGCGAATCATCGTTGCCCATGTGCCACTTGCCGACGTACGCCGTCTCGTAGCCGGCGTCCTTCAGCAGGCGCGGGAAGGTGACGAGCTGGTGGCCGATCGCGTTCATCGCCGGGCCGTTGCCTTTGACGCCGGTGGTGTGGACGTACTGCCCGGTGAGAAAGCTGCTGCGCGACGGAGAGCACAGCGGCGTGGTGACGAACGCATTGGTGAACATCGCGCCCTCGCGCGCGAGCCGGTCCATGCTCGGCGTCTTGAGGTAGGGGTGACCGGCGCAGCCCATCGTGTCCCAGCGCTGGTCGTCAGTGATGACGAAGACGATGTTGGGCCGCGGGGCGTCGGCGGCCCGCGCGGGCATGGCAAG
>JBAUGM010000528.1:0-3509 GCA_049679725.1 Tepidisphaeraceae bacterium | reverse complement strand
CCTTCAGGTCGTAAAACTCCCTTCAGGATGACGTGCGGCGGCGGCGGCGCGCCGCGCACTTGGTTGTAATCAAAGCGGCGCATTCACCCCCGGCAGCCCAACTCGCGCATGATCTCGTCCGTCTTCTCGTACGCCTCCGTCACCCACTCCACGATCCGCTGTGGCTTCGGCGAATACTCCAGCTCGATGCTGACAGTCCGATCGAACCCCGTGTCCCGAATCGCCGCGAGGTATTTCCTGATCGGCGTCACGCCGCGCCCCGGCGGGAGGTCGCCGTGCGTCTTGCCGTTGCAGTCGGACAGGTGAACGTGCGCGATGCGCCCCTTCAATCGCGCCACCTCCTTCGGCGGGACGCGCACGAGGTGCAGGTGCGAGATGTCGCAGTTGGCCAGCACGTTGGGCAGGGCAACGTCGTCGAGAAATCGCAGCATCGTGTCGACGCTGTTCACGAGCGACAAATCGAACGGCTCCAGCTCGATCGCGATCTCCAACCCCCGTTTCTTCGCGTATTTCCCCACCTCGCGCACGTTCGCCACACCCGTCTTCCACTGCTCGGCCGGCGAGATCACCTCCCGCTGCCAGATGTACTCGCCGATCACGAGCAGCAGGTTGTCGCAGCCCAGCTCCTTGCAGAGGTCGAGGTATTTCTTCACGCGCTCGACGTGGAACCGCGCCACGGACGGGTTGAAGTCGATCAATCCCACGGCGACGCAGCAGATGCTCTTGATCGGCAGCTTGAGCTTCGCGCAGGTGGACTTGATGAGCTTCCGCTCGGTCGCGTCGATGTCCAGCGGGTCGGTGAAGATGTCGACGGTGTCGAAGCCGATCCGCTTCGTCTGCTCGAGGCCGAACCTGGTGCCCTTGTTGGCTTGCGCGAACGCGGAGTTGATGAGGCCGAGTTTCATGTGAAGTCCGACGAGGCGGCGGTTCAATGGCGGGACCCCTCATCCCTCCGGCGTGTCGATCAGATGTTGCAGCCGAGCGCCCAACTCGGGAAGAAACCGCGCCACCCAGGAACCGTCGATCAGACCGACTTCGAGCATGTCGCGAAGATGAGTGCGATCTTTATCGCGGTACGATGTGAGCTTCATCCGCACGAGCGATTCCAGCGCGATCGATCGGTACCGCGGGTCGGGCCGCTCGGATTCCTCGACCTGCGGCGTCGGCGCCAGGTCGCTCGGCCTGACTTTCTCTCCTGCCGGCAGGATGTGCACGGCGTCGCGCGCCTTGGCATCGGCGCCGTCGAGGAACATGTCGATCCCCGCGACGTGCCGGCGGACGAATCCCACCGCCTCGAGCGCGCGGGACGCGGCGTCAAGATCCTGGCGGCGCAACAGGATGTCCACGTCTTGAGTGTTCCGCACGGCGGCCGGATCAATCCGGGCCACCCACGCGGCGACAGCATTGCCACCGACCACCGCGTACGGGACGCCGGCACCTTCCAGTGCTGCCGTCGCACGCAGCAGTCGTTCGCGCACGAGTTCCACCGCCAGCACCATCCTGTCGAGGACCAACATGTCTTTGAATCGGTCCACGCGCACAGGATACCAGTTCGCGAGCCCGCGCGACAGGTCAAGTACCCGTCACCTCGCCGATTTCCACCGCCCGGTGCTCACGCGCCGAAGCGTAACACGCCTCGACCAGCGCCATCGTCTTCAGGTTGTCCCTGCCGCTGATCGTCGGCGCGCGATTCTCCTCGATCGCGCACAGCAGCTCCGCCATCGGCCCGGCGAACGCATCGGGGAACCAGACTTCGTCCCACCGCGGCTGCTCCCAGCGGCCGAGCGACGTCGTCGTGTAGTCGATGGTGCTCGGCGTGCGATTTGGATAGCTCGGCCAGCCGATCGTGCCGCGGGCCATGCCATCGGTTCCCTCCACGCGCCAGCGGATGCCGATGTCCGCCGCGGCGCCCTCGGCGCTGGGGCCGGCCCACACGTCGTCCCAGCTCGCGCAGCGCAGGCCGGTGTCGTCGTACTCCAGGATGTAGAGCGCGATGCCGTCCTCATGGGCAAACTTCCGCGATGTCCGCGGGTCCGGGCGGACGGAGCAGAAGACGCGCGTCGGATCGCCGAAGAGATAGCGGAACGCGTCGAGGTGGTGGATGCTCATGATCCGCAGCGTCACCCACCCCAGCCGCTGCTGCCACTCCATCCAGTGCGGGATCGCGCGCATGTCGATCGTCGCGAGCACGGGGTCGCCCAGCACGTTGCGGTTCAGCAGGTCCTTGCACGCGCGGATCGACTGGTCGAACCGCATGTTCTGGTTGACGGCCAGCGTGATGCCCGCGTCGTCGCAGAGTTGCACGATCCGCTTCGCTTGCGCGTAGTCCACACCGAGCGGTTTCTGCGCGAGGATGCCGTGAATGTGATCGCAGTGATCGACCGCCGCCTCGATCACCTCGAGTTGCACATCGGGCGGCACAGCGATGTCGAGCACCTGGACCGACTCATCTTGCAGCAACTCGCGATAGTCCGCGTAGACGCGCTTGATGTGATGCCGCTCCGCGACGGCGAACGCGTTCTCGAACGTCCGCGACGCGATCGCGACCGGATTGAATCCCGCGTTGCGATACGCGACGAGCTGGCAATCCGCCATGATGAAGCCGGCGCCGACGCAGCCGATGGCGACGGATTTGTCCGTCGGCATGGGCGGGAGGTAGTCGAGGGGCGTGAAAGACATAAGGTGCGACCTCCCTCTTCCCGGTACGCCGGGGAGAGGGCGGGGGAGAGGGGCGAGGCCCGTTCGTCGTCGGTCAACGTTCGATTCGCTGATACGTGGTCGTCTTCAATGCGCCGGTGTTCGGCGCTCCGCGCCGCTCGCCCCTCTTCCCAACCCTCTCCCCGGAGTACCGAGGAGAGGGAGTTAGACGGTCTGTTTCTCCTTCCCCGCCCCCGTCGTCCGATCTTCCTCCGCCTTCAGGAACGTATCCCGCCCGGCCTCGCTCGATCCGCGCACGCCCACCTTCTTGATCATGTCATCATCCACCTTCACCAGCGGCGTGTAGTTGGGATGATGCGACTTCTTATAGGGATCATTCGATTTCGTGTTGTAGCAACAGATCAGCGACCACCGCGGGTTCGGGCTGGTGTTTGCAGCCGACGCGTGCAGCGTGTTGGCGTGGAAGAACAGCACATCGCCCGGCTCAGCCTCGAAGTAGACCATCTCGTATCGCTTGATCGCCGCCTCGACGCGCTCGGGATCGGCGCCGGTCTGCTCGCCGAAGCGCCCGTGCTCGACCCGTCCCATCTTGTGCGTGCCTTTCAGCAGTTGCAGGCAGCCGTTCTCCTTCGTCGCGCGATCCACCGCGATCAGCCCGCTGCACATGTCCGGCAGCAGGCAGCCGTTCTGGTACCAATAGCCGTAATCCTGATGCCACTCCCACGCCCCGCCGACCTGCGGCTCCTTCAGCATCATCTTCGAGTGGTAGTGGTAGACCTCGTCGCCGAGCACTTGCTCCATCGCGTCGACCATGCGCCGCCCGCGCGAGAACATGCCGTAGAGGTCGTCGC
>JBAUGM010000527.1:0-1893 GCA_049679725.1 Tepidisphaeraceae bacterium | reverse complement strand
GGTGCGGGCAGAGCGAGAGCTCCTGGTAGATCATCGCGACGCCGCTGCGGCGGGCGTCCATCGGGTCGCGCGGGGCGTAAGGCTGGCCGTCGAGGCGCATCGAGCCCTCGTCGGCCGCGTGGACGCCGGCGAGGGTCTTCATCAGCGTGCTCTTGCCCGCGCCGTTCTCGCCGACGAGTGCATGGACTGACCCCGCAGGGACGGCAAAGTCCACTCCGGCCAGGGCGATCGTGCCGCCGAAGCGCTTCTTGACGCCGATCATTTCGAGGCGAGGTGGAGTCATAGAAAACCATCCTCCTTCTCCCCGGTCTGTACACCCGGTACGCCGGGGAGAGGGCGGGGGAGAGGGCAGAGTGCGTTCCGTGTCGAGTGGCGGTCCATCGAACGATTCATGTTCCCGGGAGACCGCCCGGTTCTCGACCCGTCGCGCCGCTCGCCCCTCTCCCCAACCCTCTCCCCGGAGTACCGGGGAGAGGGAGTAAGCGGTGCGCGTGTTACTCCTTCACCGGCGGATTGAGCAGCTCCTTGACCTCCGGCGAGTTCATGTTCGCCTTCGTGATGAGCTGCGCGCCCGTGTCCACCCTCTTCTCCGCAAGCGTCTGGCCGTTCAGCACCTTCGCCATCGTCGCCACGCCGAGGTACCCCATCTTGAACGGGTTCTGCACCATCAGCGCGTGGATCTGCTCGGCCTGCAGCGCCTCGATGAGCTTCGGCGCGGTGTCGAATCCGACGAACTTCACCTTGCCCGCGGCGCCCGCGTCCTGCAGGGCGCGGAGCATGCCGAATGTGCTCGACTCGTTCGGGCAGAAGATGCCGTCGACGGTGAGCCCGCCGTCGGGCTTCTTCAGCGGCTGGAGGATGTTCTCGCTCTTCTGCTGCGCGCTCTCGGCCGTCGCGCCGGCGTACTGGTTGTCGACGACGACCTGGATGTCCTTGTGCTTCTTGATCGCGTCGAGAAAGCCGTTCTCACGGTTGGCCGTGCTGGCCGAGCCTTCGCTGTAGCGGAGCAGGACGACCTTGCCTTTGTTGCTCAGCAGCCGCGCGAGCTCCTCGCCCGCGTCCTGGCCGGCCTTGAAGTTGTCCGTCGCGACGAACGCAGCGTACTTCTCGCTCTTTAAGTCCGAGTCGATGATGACGACGGGGATGCTGTCGGCCACCGCCTGCTCGACGGGCGCGATCAGCGCCTCGTCATCGAGCGGCGCGAGGACGATGCCGCTCACCTTGCGGTTGACGAAGTCCTCGACGACCTTGATCTGATCCTGCCGGTCGTCCTCTTTGAGCGGGCCCTTCCAGATGATCTCGAGGTTGTTCTCGTCGGCGGCCTTCTGGGCGCCGGCGTGGATCGTCTTCCAGAACTCGTGCGTGGTGCCCTTGGGAATGACGGCGATCGTCTTCTTCCCACTGCCCGAGCCGCCGACCGGGGTGCCGGACGTCTCGGATTTGCTGTCGCACGCGGCCAGCGTGGTCACGGCGAGGAGGAGACAGAGGGCGAGCAACCGGTTCATCGCGTTTTGCCTTTCGAAAGGGATTTCGCGGAAAATACATAGGTTTGCACCCGTTTGGCAAGGGCGGCCTCAGCCGCAGCGTCATCGGGGGTTCAAGTTACTGTCCGCCGGCGTCCGATAATACCGGATATGCGTGCGGATCATGGATGATTCCGTGCGTTTCGACACCTACGCGACACGAACGACAAGCCAGGAGGCTCCGGTGAAGCAAACGACGACGATGACGGCGGGCATGATTGCCCTGATGTGCGCGATGACGGCGGTGGGTTGCTCGAGCACGAACAAGGACCCGCAAATGACGCCGCCGAACGCGAGCGTGACGGACGTCAGCGTGACGCCGGCCGCGCAACCCCTCGAAGCGCCCGCGCCGATCGCGCAGCCGGTGATC
>JBAUGM010000526.1:0-2376 GCA_049679725.1 Tepidisphaeraceae bacterium | reverse complement strand
CTCTCAGGACGACACGCGCAGCTTCACCACTTCCACGGCTATCTTTGCGAGCGCCTCGCGATGCGCCGGATCCAGCTTCCCCGCCTCCCGCGCCTCGCCCACCGGCGCCGCGCCGAACAGCGCCGCGTGGAACGTGCACGCGGCGAGGTACGACCCCGCGAGCGTCGGGTGACTCTGATCCGCATCGTGCAGCGGCGGCGCCTTGTGCTTCGCGAGATACGCCCGCCACGCCAATCCCGCGGGGACGACGATTGCGCCGATCTCTTTGCCGACGCTCGTGTACGCATCGGCGATCTGCTGCTGCGCCTCCGGCGGCGCGGTCTTGCGGGCCCACGTCATGTACAGGACGGTGCGAGAACCCGCGGCGCGGATCAGCGCGTCGAACGCGCGGACGTTCTCGTGCATCCGGGCGGCGTTCTTGATCGGCAGCGTGCTCTGCTCCTGCAGGACGACGAAATCGTACCTGCCGCCCTGGATCGCGACGGCGGCGTCGCCCTTGTTCAGGTGCATGCGGAGGGACGCGCCGCCGCGCTGGATGAGTTGGTGCTGGATGGCGTGGCCCGTCCCATCGGGCGCGATCGCGAGCTGCGCGATCAGGCCAGGCAGGTCGTTTCGCGCGGTGAAGCTGTTGCCGATGAACAACATCCGCACTGGTGCGGCGACGGATGATTTGGAGCTTGCGACCGAACGTTTCGCCATGAAGCCACCTCTGTAAAGTTGTCATCCTGAAGTACTCCGAAGGATCTCCCGCGCTCGATGATCATGAGATCCTTCGGAGCACCTCGGGATGAGCGGTTCCGCGCGACTCGCGCCGTCGCAAGTCGTCGCGCCTAATCCATCCGACAGACTTTCGCTTTCGCGTGACATCGCGGCGTGACGTGGTACACCTGCGAACGTCACGAGTGTCTATGCATCGCCTCAACCTTACACCGTCCTCGCACTCCCGCCAGCTTTCGACACACCCGTCGGGCCGCCCGGCGTGTTGTCGCCGCTGTTCCCAGTGACGCCATGCCGCGGCCGCACGTCGGTGCGCGGCGTGGGCGTCACCAGCCCGAATTGATTCCAGCACGTTGGTCCCCGCTCATGGCGGCGCCTGAGTCGCGCAATCGCCGCGTCGGCTGGATCGTCGTTGTTCTGAACAGTTGCACGAATCGTCGAAATCGAAGGAACGAATCATATGAATATGTCGTCCCGCGCGGGCGAACGCCGCCGCGCACACACTGCGTTCACGCTTGTCGAGCTGTTGGTTGTCATTGGCATCATCGCCGTGCTCGTATCGCTCTTCCTCCCCGCACTCACCGCGGCGCGGGAGGCATCGCGGCGGGTGCAGTGCGCGTCGAACCTGCGGCAGGTTGCCGTCGGCACGATCCTGCTCGCGCAGGTCAACAAGGGGCACTACCGCCTCTCCCACCGCGACGTGAAGGAAGTCGACGCGTCGGCGCGGGGCTACAGCGGCCTCGCGTACCTCAACCCCGTCAACGACCACATCGCATGGGTGTCCGGGCATCTCGGCGAGCGCTACCTGCGCGAGGCAGGCGTGGACCTCGCGAAGGTCGCGTGCCCGAATCGTCTCGGCACGAGCGATGACGACAACTGGGTCAAGATCAACCCGAATCGCTGGCGGAACGGGTACTACGTGATGGCTGGGCGCTGGGAGGAGCGTTACCCCTACACGATCTCCCCCGGCGAGCCCGCGCCCGGGCATCGGTTGCGCTCGCCGCAGAACTTGAAGGAGAAGGCGGCGTGGGTGATCGCGTCCGACGCGATCGAGAAGAACACGGCCGCGGGTCTGCTGGGGCTTCGGCAGACGACAAGCCCGCACGGCAAGCGCGGATACGTCGGCACGTCCGGCGCCACGCCGGAGCCGGAAACGATCGGCAGCCTCGGCGGGAACTTCGCGTACGGCGACGGCTCCGTGCGCTTTGTGCCGCAGAACGAGTTGGCGCCGTTCTACGTGACGCACAACACGACGATCGTGGGGTACATCCCGATCGTGCGATAAGAGAGAGCGTGGGTTGTGGTGGGATGGGCCCGGGTTGGCGCTTGCGCAACCCGGGCCCCATCCCGTGCGGCCCGTGCCGTCGGGTGCTATCGCGAGCTGCGCGATCAGGCGGCCATTCCATCGCATCGCATCCGCTCCGTCGGGCAACCCCGTCAGTCTGTCGCGAATTTTCGGCCGAATCGGAAGTCTTCGGAAGTTTTCGGAAGCGGCCGGGGCCGTGCCGCGCGCGACCGCCGGCCGGAATCGTGCATTCTCGTGCATCGTCGTGCGTCCCGCGCGCGTCGCGCGTTATCGCCTCTTCATCTGGGAGGCAAACCAGCGGGGCGCACCGAGCGCCCCACACCCCCTGAGTCGTGCGCGATTCTCTCGACAAT
>JBAUGM010000525.1:0-4589 GCA_049679725.1 Tepidisphaeraceae bacterium | reverse complement strand
GACCACCGCCGCCGCCGCCACCACCGCCACGATCTTCGCGCGGGCGCGCTTCGTTCACGGTGAGGGCGCGGCCGCCGTGCTGCTGGCCGTTGAGCGCTGCGATGGCTGCCTGTGCCTCGTCATCGTTCGCCATTTCGACGAACCCGAACCCCTTGCTCCGGCCGGTGTCCCGGTCGTTGATGATCTGGGCGGACACGACTTGCCCGTGTTGCCCGAAGAGCTGCTCCAACTCCGAGCTATCGACGCTGTAGCTCAGGTTGCCGACGTACAACTTCTTACCCATTGCGAGTCTCCTGTACATGGGTAACTGTGCGGCCCCGTTTGTGAGGATCGCGCCGCCCGATTTGCACGCGCGCGACGAAACCCACGGTTCTTTCCGGGCCAAATCGAAAGAGGTTGAGATACCAACCGGAGGGGTGCGAACAGGACGAAGGAAGGACGATACACGAGACGTTTTCCAGGGCCGATCGACGGAACCCGCCACCTACCGGCGAATTTATACAAAGCGAGGGGGCCGGATGGAAGCGAAAAATCCGGCAAGCTGGGAAGGCGAGTGGGACGCGCTACGCGACCGTCGACCGCGTTGCAGCGGAGAGGTCGATCGGATGGGGCGGCGTGGCAGAAGAACTGCTTCTCATCTGTGTTCTGTGCCCCATTTGTGGCAAAAAGGCTCTTCTCGGCCTCTGATCGTGGGGGTGGCGCGGATTTGACAATAAGCTTGCTTCTCGCTGAACGACGCGACGTCCGCGTTGACGGGCAATTTCGGTCGCGATAGAACCGCCAGCCATGTCACGCCTCGGAGTCGTCGCCGTCCTCCTGGTGCTGTCTCTCGCCGCCGCTCCGCTTGGCGCGGAGAAGGTCACCGTCTTCGCCGCCGTCAGTTTGAAGGACGCGCTGAGCGACGTCGCGCGCCAGTACGAGTCGAGCGGCGGGGACCAGATCGAGTTCAGCTTCGGCGCCAGCGGGCAACTGGCGACGCAGATCGTCGAAGGCGCGCCCGCCGACGTGTTCATCTCGGCGGCCCAGAAGCAGGTGAAGGACCTGGTGGCCGCCAAGGTCGCGGACGAAGCGTCGCGCGCCGTGATCGCGTCGAACCGGCTGGTCCTCATCGTCCCGAAGGACGCGAGCAATCCGATCCACAGCTTTCCTGAACTGGCGGACGCGCGCGTGAAGAAGATCTCCATCGGCCAGCCGCGCACGGTGCCGGCCGGGGAGTACGCGACGCAGGTGCTGGCGAAGCTGAAGATCGAGGGCGCCGTGCGCGACCGGCTCGTTTACGGCGCGAACGTCCGGCAGGTGCTCGATTACGTCCGTCGCGGCGAGGTCGATGCGGGCGTCGTCTACGCGACTGACGCCGCGTCCACGGCCGACGTGAAGGTCGTTGCCACCGCCGACGAATCGCTGCACGAACAGATCATCTATCCCGCCGTGACGATCACGCGCTCCGAGCACCGCGCCGCCGCCGAGCGGTTCATGAAACACCTTCAGGGCGAGGCGGCGCAGAAGATCCTCCGCGAGCGCGGCTTCGTCGCCCCCACGACCCGGCCGTCGGCGCCATGAGCGCGCTTTGGCCGCCGCTGCTGAGCTCCCTCCAGGTCGCGGTCGTCGCGACGGTGGGGGTTGCGCTGCTCGCGATTCCGCTGGCGTTCGCGATGGCGCGCTGGCGCGTGCCTGGCCGAAGCGTCTTCGAGGCGCTGCTGACGGTGCCGCTGGTGCTTCCGCCGACGGTCGTGGGGTACTTCATCCTCATGGTGGCGGGGCGGCGCAGCGCGCTGGGGCGCTGGCTCGATGAGACGTTCGATTACACGATCATCTTCAACTGGCACGGCGCCGTGATCGCCTCGATGGCGGTGGCGCTGCCGATGCTGTACCTGCCCGCCAAGGCCGCGTTCGCCGGGGTGGATCACGAGCTGGAGGACGCGTCGCGCTTGATGGGCGCGAACCTGCTGCAGCAGTTCTGGCACGTGAGCCTGCCGCTGGCCCGGCGGGGCATCGTCAGCGGGCTCTTGCTCGCCTTCGCCCGCGCGCTGGGCGAGTTCGGCGCGACGGTCATGGTGCTCGGCGATCAGGAGCGCTTCCGCACGCTGCCGATCTCGATCTACACCGACTACGTCGCGGGGGACCTGCAGCACGCGATCGGCGCAGTCATCGCGCTGACGACAATCTCGTTCGTCGTGATCCTCCTGTACAACCGCTCACCGTTGGACAAGCGCGATTGATCGTGACGGGTCATTATAGGCGCTCGCGCGTTTTGGAATCCGCGCCTTCGTACGCAACTTCACAATCTTTGAATCGTCTTATTAGTGGGTGGAAACAAGGCGCCGGGGGTCGGCGGCTTGATCCACCGCGAGCGAGTGCAAGGAGTGGCACATGATTCACGTGAAGCACTTGTTGGACACGGTCGAGCGCGGTGAGGGACAGCGCATGTGGGTCGAGCCCATCGGGCTCACCAAGGACCTGCGCGAGTGGTGCAGGATCGACCACGTCCTCCCCCACCTCGGCCCGCCCAAGGCGGTGTGGCAGGTGCTGGAGGAGCACCCGGATGCGTACGATTTTTTCCGTGCGCGCTACCACGAGTTCCTCAGCAAGAGCCCGTACAAGCCCGCCCTGGAGGCGCTGGCGAGCGCGGGGCTGCGCGAAGACTTCACGCTGGTGCACCAGTCGGAAGACCCCGAGCACAACACGGCAACGGCGCTGCGCGAGTTCATCGTCGAGTTGGAGGCGTACATTCCGAAGGATGAGCGATAGCTGGGGAGGAGCTGATGGCGGTCAGCCGTCAGCGATCAGCGATCAGCCAGAGAAGAAGATGCATTTGCATTTGTCCGGCTGATAGCTGACCGCTGATAGCTGACCGCTACGCTAGCTGACCGCTACGCTGCTGACTGCCGACTCACGCTCTGCTACAACAGACGCGTGATTGATCAGTTGCAACTCCTGGAAGACCTGACCGACGCCCAGCGCGCGGCCGCCACCCACGTGGACGGGCCGCTGCTGATCGTTGCCGGCGCCGGCAGCGGCAAGACGCGCGTCATCACCCGCCGCGTCGCGTACCTCATCGCGCAGGGCATTCCGCCCGCGTCGATCCTCGCCATCACGTTCACGAACAAGGCCGCGGGGGAGATGAAGGACCGCGTCGGCAAGGTGCTGGGCCGGCCGCTCCGCGACTTCGGCCGGCTCGATCAGCACTGGCCGACGATCTGCACGTTCCACTCGCTGTGCCTGCGCATCCTTCGCCACTACGCCCCGGTCATCGGCCTGCCGACGAACTTCACGATCTACGACTCGGGCGACCAGACCAAGGTGGTGAAGGACGCGCTGAAGGCACTGGACGTCTCCAGCACCAACTTCGCCCCCGGCGCCGTCCACGCCGCCATCAGCAACGCGAAGAACCAGCTCCAGTCCGCCGAGGCGTACGCGCAGGGCGCGAGCGACTTCTACGCCCGCACCGTCGCGCGCGTCTACACGAAGTACCAGCAGCTCCTCACCGCCAACAACGCGCTGGACTTCGACGACCTGATGCTCAAGACCGCCCACGCGTTCCGCGACCACCCGCGGGTGCTGCGCGAGCTCCAGGACCGCTTCGGGTACATCCTGATCGACGAGTACCAGGACACGAACCACGCGCAGTACGTCATCGCCCACGCCTTGGCGCTGCGGCACCGCAACATCTGCGTCGTCGGCGATCCCGATCAGTCGATCTACGCCTGGCGCGGGGCCGACATCCAGAACATCCTCGATTTCGAGAAGGACTACGCCGACGCGAAGGTCGTCAAGCTCGAGCAGAACTATCGTTCGACGAAGACGATCCTGGCGATCGCGTCGAAGCTGATCGCCAACAACACGCAGCGCAAGGACAAATCGCTGTGGACGGAGAACCCGCAGGGCGAGAAGGCCGGGCTTTTCCTGTGCCAGGACGAGCACGATGAGGCCAACATCGTCATGCAGCAGCTCCGCGAGGCGGAGAAGACGGGGACGCCGTGGAGCCAGATGGCGATCTTCTACCGCATGAACAGCCTGTCGCGCGTGATGGAGGATGCGCTGCGGCGGGCGAACGTGCCGTACGTGATGGCGCGGGGCGTCGAGTTCTACAACCGCAAGGTGATCAAGGACACGCTCGCCTACCTGCGCGTGATCGCCAACCCGGCGGATGAGGTGAGCCTGACGCGCATCGTCAACGTCCCGCCGCGCGGGATGGGCGATACGAGCGTCAAGCAGATGGCGACGTACGCGGTGGCGCACGGCACGACGTTGTGGGGCGCGATGGAGCGCGTGGCGAGCGTTCCCGGGCTCTCCACCCGCGCCGTCAACGCGACGAAGCAGTTCGTCGAGCTGGTCAAGTCCTGGCGTGCGAAGGCTTCTCCTTCTCCCACGTACGAGGGGGAGAGGGGTGGGGGACGTGCGATGTCGGAAGGCGAGACACCTTCTCCCTCTTCCCTGTACTCAGGGGAGAGGACGGGGGAGAGGGGCGGGCGGCGCGCGACGTCGGAGAACGGTGCGACACCCGAATCGATGTTCGACGACGAATCGACGTTCGACGAGAAATCAACGTTCGACGACGAATCGAACGGTTCACCGGCGCCCAGCGCCGC
>JBAUGM010000524.1:0-10403 GCA_049679725.1 Tepidisphaeraceae bacterium | reverse complement strand
TTTCGACGCTCTGGCTGAGCTGCTGGCCCGACTCGCCCTGAGCGAGTTCCTTGAGCCGCTCGCGATCGGCGCGCGACAGGTTTTTGGTGATGTCCTTCAGGCCGTCCTTCTTCACCGCGCAATCGGCGGCCTGCGCGATGGTCTTGTTCGCGCTGCTCCGATTCGCCGCCGATGCTGCCGACCCGCTTCCCGCTTGCTGGGCGCTGCTGCCGCTCTGGCCCGCGGCGCTTTGACCGGCTGCGCCCTGACCAGCCGCGCCTTGGCCTGCGGAACTCTGCCCCGCCGCGCCCTGTCCGGCCGCGCCGCTCTGTCCCGGTTGCTGCTGCCTGCTCGTATCCTGCGCCCGGGCCGCCGGGGGCATGGTGACCAGACCGATTCCGCCCACCGCGAACGCCGCGGCGGCGAGTAGCTTCATGTGGCTGCGCATGCGAACCTCCGTGAAAGTTGGTTCCCCGCGCCCGCGCGACGGCACGATCGGGGGAAAGGGTTAACGGGGCCCGCCGTTCAAAGACGAGCTCCCCTTGTCCGTTGAGACGAATCCGCTTGTTGATGGGAGATGGTGCCGATCGACGTTGGTTGACCGAGCGCAATCCTCCGACCCGCGAGAGACTCGACGTCCACCTCCGATGCGGCGCGCGATCGAGACACAACGACACGCCGCCGAGTGGTTCGCCTCCCGCCGCAAAGGGTGCGCCCGGCGTCTGCGTGTGACGATTTCTCGCGCAACTTTCATCTAACATGCTGCGCCGCGTGCGGCTGATCCCGCTTCGCGCGCGGTGCATTCGGAGAATCCTGCGCGACGATCCTCAGCAGACGCGCGCGGGGGTAAGAAAGTTTGTCCGGAAATCCGCGCCGAGGCAGGTTTTTCTCGACCGAGGTGTCAGGCGGGCTGCGGGGGCCTTTTGTGTTCGCCCGCACTTCTTACAATGCCCGCCGCACGCGCGCGGGCGAAACGGATTCGCTTGTGTCCGTGAGATACCGGGCTGAGCCGCACGTCACCCACGATGAAACCCGCCGAAGGCGCCGCCGACGCCATCCCGCTGAAGCGCGCACCGCAACCGCAACCCCTCCCGCTCGAACCGGGCGGGAACGATCGGCTCGTCGACGCGCTCTCCGGCGCCGCGCTGCGCCGGGCGATGGCGTTCGTCACCCTCTCCTGGGTCTTCGGCTCCGTCTGGGCGACGGCCATCGCCGGGGCGCCGCTCACCCTCTTCGCCAACGCGCTGCACGCATCGAAGTTCGAGTTCGGGCTGCTCTCGGCGCTGCCGTTCATCGCGTCGCTGGCGTCGATGCCGGCGAGCTGGTGGACGGAACGCACCGGGGCGCGCAAGCGCATGTTCCTGTCCGGCCTCTACACCCAGCGGCTGCTCTGGTTCCCGATCGCGCTGCTGCCGACGTGGATCGCGCTGCGCGGCGGAGGAAACGCGCGGGCGATGGGTTGGGCGATGGGCGTGTTCCTCGTCCTCGTCTTCCTCATGCACGTCGCGGGCAACGTCGGCGGGCCGGGCTGGCTGAGCTGGATGGCGGACGTCGTCCCCGAACGCCTCCGCGGCAAGTATTTCTCCCGCCGCCGGCAGTGGGGGATCCTCACCGCCATCCCCGCGGCCCTGTTCGCGGGGTGGTTTCTCGACTCGCTCACCGCAAGCGCAAGCGCCGGCGCGACGCGGGACGGGCTCGTCCTGAAATGGTGCGCGATCCTCTTCATGTGCGCCGCCATCTTCGGCCTCGTCGACATCGCGATGTTCCACTTCGTCCCCGAGATCCGCAAAGCCCCCCAACCGAGCGTGCCGCTGCTGGCGGTGCTGAAGCAACCCTTGAAGGACCGCGAGTTCCTCTGGTTCGGCGGGTTCATCGCGACGCTGACCTTCGCCGTCAGCTTCATGGGCCAGTTCGTGACCCTCTACTGCATCGAGCGCGTCGGCGTGACGAACACCGGCACGCAACTCATGCTCCTCGTCGCCCCCATGCTCGCGCAGCTGATCGTCCTTCCCGTCTGGGGACACGCCGCCGATCGCATGGGCAAGAAGCCGGTGCTCATCATCGGCGCGCTCGGGCTGGTGCCCGTCGGCCTCGGCTGGTGTTTGATGACCAGCGGCACGATCTGGCTGGGCTATTTGCTCTCCGCGCTGGGGGCCGCGTTCTGGACGGCCGTGGAGGTGGCGAACCTCAACCTCGTTCTGGAGTTCACCGGCTCCGACGACAACGGGGAAAGGGGGGGCAACGGCAAGGGGCGAAGTGGGGGCGGCAGCGGCTACGTCGCGATGAACAGCGTCATCATCAACGTCGCCGGCTGCCTGGGCGGCCTAACCTCCGGCGTGATCGCGCAGTCGCTCGCCCACTGGCAGTACGACACCGGCATCGCGCTGATCCCGCAACTGACGTTCTACGAAATCCTCTTCGCCATCAGCGCCGTGCTCCGGTTGCTCGCGGTGGTCATCTTCCTCCCCCACATCCACGAACACGGCGCCGCCGGCACGCGCGAGGCCCTGCGCTTCATGTCCGCCAACATCTACAACAACCTCTTCAACGCGATCCTGCAGCCGATCCGGTTTTTGCGGATTCGGAGCTTCAGGCAGGAGGATTGAAGCACGCGGAGGAGCCGCGGCGTCGAGGTGACGGCCGACGTGCCCGGCGGAGCCGCCGCCATCGTGTTTGCTTTCTCGATCTCGCCCAACCACGCAGCTTCTTCGCAGACGGAATGGTCATCGCCAAGGGGCCGTCGGGCCGCCAGTTTCCGGCGTCTTGTGGGTCTCGCGGAGGCACCAGCCGGTCAAGTCCGTTGCATCCGGCGGGATCGGAAGATAGTGCTCATGGCAGAACGGCCGAAACTCTGGCGGCCAGCAAGCTTCGAACTTGCAGAGTAGCCGCTGCTGCAATGGGGCGGGGGCGGGATTCACTCGGCCCACAGATACCTCGACTATCTCGCAGGTCTGGATGAGCTCGAACGCATCACCCAAGAGATATCGCGGCATGTAGCCGACGAGTACGCGGTCTTCGGTCCGCAGCGCTAGTGCGGTTCGATCGGCCTCGTTCTGGCAGTCATGCAAGATCCGCAGGGGATCGCCGGGCCGCAGGCTCTCGATGCGATTGAGCGACGACGGATGCAGATACCGAAGACCGTGCGCGAGGAAATGCGTCTGGAACGGATGACCCTCCTCCGCCATCCGCGGCACCTCGACCATCTCCAACGAATCCGTCGCGCGCCCACCGCCGCTTCGCATGAGCACGTCCATCGGACTGGCGTGGTCCGGATCGACCCCCAGGTTCGCCAGGTAATCGCGATACTCCGCCCGACCCGGAGGCATGAGCCGATTCTGAAAAAGAGGGAAGATCTCTTCGGATCGATAGACCCGGTGAAGGTCCGCGAATGCAAGGAGGGGTGCGAAGCCGATCTTTTGCGCAGGAAGCGTGCCGCGCAGGTAGCAAAACTCATATTCGGGCTGCTCCGGTCCCAAGCCGGAGACGAGACGCCCTACGGGGTAGTAATGCTTGGTGCGCTGGTCCTGCCACGTGAGGTACAAGGCCTGAAGTTGTCGCAGTTCAGTCTTCATGGATTCAATCCCGCAATTCTAGCCTTGTTCAACCGGAGAAGCGCGCCCGCGAAAGCCCGCGCGGCCTGCGACATCCGCTCGGCGGGGACGGGGGCGATGATCTGATCAAACTGTTCATCGGCGATCAGACGCAATCTCTCGATCCAAGCCTTGCGCGTCCGAGCGCGACCTCTCGTGGCCTCGGCGAATGCCTCCAGGGGGGACAACGGCTTCGGCGCGTCAACCTGAAGGTACAGCTTCGAGACGGCCCTGTCAGCGAAGCTCTCCACAGAGCGATTGCGGCCGGGGGTCATGCGATCGATGCGCTCTGTGTCGCGCAGGTTGAATCCCAGGCAGGACGCATGGTCGAACGTCGGCGCCAATCGCGCGACGTAACGTCTCACGGATCCCGGCGGGTCATTCGCCGGAACGAGAACAACAGCCCAATTCTCGTGGTGACGATCGGTGTTTCCCACAAGCGCATCCAGCATGAGGTAGCCGCTGAAAACGTCCGTCGCGTTGACGATTCCTTCGACTTCCCCGAATCCCTCCGGCCGCCCGATCCACTTCTGATCCAGGATCGAACACACCCGCTCGACGGTGTGACCCGTGACCCTGTAGTTCTGCCCCTTCGGATATTGCGGATCGACCAGCGCGACGAGTAGTTCGTTTCCGTGGACAAGGGATAGCTCCTTTCGCCTCGTAAAGTCGCGACAGATCACGCCCGAGCGCCCCTCGAAAGTCGCCAATTCGACGTGACCACGAGGGAGCCCGAGAAGGCCCGCTACTTCACTAGCGACCCGTTCTGACCAGTCATCGCCGTGTCCGTGGCGGTTGAATTTGAAGAGCCATCGATTGCCGTCGGTGTGCTCGAACCAGAACTTCTCCTTCGTGCCCATCGGCTCCGAAAGATCGCGCGCGTTGGGCGGAAGCGTAACGATGGGATACTTGCGGCTCATCAAATACTTCCCCGGAGACAGATGCCTCACCGCAACTCTAACCGAAAGCGCCGTCCCCGACTTTTCGCCGGGGACAGTCGGGACAGTGACCTGATCTTGCTTTGCATGAAACGGGTGATCGTCCCTGCTTTGCGTGCTCACCTCCCGGACACACCATCGCACGTCTCGGCGTAACCTTCGGCCCTGCCGACGGCTGCGGCGACCCCCGAAAATCGGCCGCAAACGGCGGAATTTGGCCGCTTTTTCGCGGCGGCGAGGCTAGCATGTCCTTGTCGGGCGTCCTGCCCGATGGGCTTCCCGTTCTGGGACGCCCGGACCTTGTTTCTCCCCCGGCGGGGGCGCTGCGCGCACTCCGTCCGGGGGAGATGTGAGAGGAGTGTGCATCATGATCGGAGGACTACGCGACCCGGATGACAAGACGGCTGTCGTCCGGCAGCGCGCGTTGGGGGCGTTGATGCCGGCGCTGAAAAAGCTCGCCCGCGTCGCGCGCGGGCTGGAGCAGTTCAAGGGGGATCACCAGGAGCGCGCCTGCATCGCGCTGGCGCGGCTCGCGCCGGGCCTGCTGGCCGGGACGGGCGTCGAGTCCAACGGCACGCTGGGATACCACCCCAGCCACACGCCGCAGGAAGCGGCGCGCCTGTTGGCCAAGATCCGCGCGCACGAGGAAGCGCGGGAACAGCGCGACGCGTCCGACGACAACAACCACCAACTCGTGGAGGAATCATGATCGACCCCTCAACCACCTCCGTCTGCCCTGAGCTTGCCGAAGGGGCCACTTCCGAAAACTTCCGAAAACCTCCGATCCCGGCCGCGAATCACGACATCCTGTCGGACAAGCAGCGGATGGCGATCGAGCTGCTGCTGGCGGGGAAGAACCTGGCGACGGTCGCCGAGCGCGTCGAGGTCTCGCCGCGCACGCTCTACGCCTGGCGGCAAGACGAGCTGTTCCGCGCGGCGCTGGATCGTCGCCGCCACGAGTTGTGGAACGGGGCGGCCGAGCGCTTGCGGGCGCTGGTTCACCCCTCGATCGACGTACTCGAACAGCAACTGGGCGACGAGTACGACCGCGCGCGTGTCCGCGCCGCGGGGATGCTCTTGCGACTGGCCGACCTGCGCAAGTGCGTCCCGCCGGCCAAAGACAAGGAAGAGGACTGAAGCAGGTTTCGCTCGCGTGTGGCGTGCTGCGCGGTCATCGGGAGGGCGAGGCTCCTGCCGAGCCGTTGTCGGTACTCGAAACAAGACGGCTCGGGCGGAGCCTCGCCCTCCCGAAATACGGAAACAACGTCGACGTCACCGCCGCCCGGGGTTGCTATCCCGCCTTCTTCACCGCGCCGTGCGGATCGAGGACGAATTTCTTGGCCACGCCCTGGTCGAAGTCGGCGTAGCCGCGCGGGGCTTCGTCGAGGGTGATGACGGTGACGTTGACGGCCTTGGCGATCTGGATCTTGTCGTGGAGGATCGCCATCATCAGTTGGCGGTTGTACTTGAGGACCGGCGTTTGCCCGGTGTGGAACGAGTGGCTCTTGGCCCAGCCCAGGCCGAAGCGGATCGAGAGCGCGCCCCTGCGGGCGGCGGCGTCCTTGGAACCGGGGTCGTCGGTGACGTAGAGGCCGGGGATGCCGATCGAGCCGCCGGCGCGGGTGAGGTCCATCGCGGCGTTGAGCACGACGGCGGGCGCCTCGGTGTTCACGTCCTTGCCGTGGCCGTGCGCTTCGAAGCCGACGCAATCGACCGCGCTGTCCACCTCGCTCACGCCCAGGATCTGCGCGACCTTGTCGGCCAGCGAGCCGCTCTCTTTGAGGTTGACCGTCTCACATCCGAACGAGCGCGCCTGCGCCAGCCGCTGCTCGTTCATGTCGCCGACGATGACCACGGCAGCGCCGAGCAGGTGCGCCGACGCGGCGGCAGCGAGGCCGACGGGTCCGGCGCCGGCGATGTAGACCGTCGAGCCGGGCCCGACGCCCGCGTTGACCGCGCCGTGGTAGCCGGTGGGGAGGATGTCGCTCAGGCAGGTGAGATCGCGGATCTTCGCCATGGCCTGCGCCTTGTCGGGGAACTTCAGGAGGTTGAAGTCGGCGTAGGGGACCATGACGTACTCGGCCTGCCCCCCGACCCAGCCGCCCATGTCGACGTAGCCGTACGCGCCGCCTGCGCGCGCGGGGTTGACGGTGAGGCAGATGCCGGTCAGTTGCTCCTTACAGGTTCGACAACGGCCGCAGGCGACGTTGAAGGGCACGGAAACCAGGTCGCCGACGTTGAGGAACTCGACGTCGCTTCCGGTTTCGATGATCTCGCCGGTGATTTCGTGCCCGAGCACGAGGCCGATCGGCGCCGTGGTGCGGCCGCGGACCATGTGCTGATCGCTGCCGCAGATGTTGGTGGAGACGATCTTGATGAGCACGCCGTGCCCGATCGGCTTGCCCTTGGGATTGGCGAGCCTGGGGAAGTCGATGCTCTCCACCTCCACCTTGCCGGGACCCTTGTACACGACGCCGCGATTGGTTGATGAACTGGCCATGACGGAACTCCTTTCGACTCGTGCGCCGGATGATGATGTGTCACCAGCATGCATGATGCGCGCGGGTGCGCGCGTCAGCGCATCATGCTGTTGCAGGATGCGGTTACAGGGCCGCGGCGGCGGCGACGGCGACGGCGTGGTCCTGTTCACCGCTGCCCCCGCTGACGCCCACCGCGCCGATGACCTGATCGCCGCGCTTCAGCGGCACGCCGCCGGCAAAGATCATGATGCGTCCGCCGTTGGAGGCGTGGATGCCGAAGAACTGCCCGCCCGACTGGGAGTGGGTCGCCAGGTCCTTGGTGGTGATGTCGAACGCCCGCGCGGTGAACGCCTTGTTGATGGAGATGTCGACGCTGCCGATCCACGCGTTGTCCATGCGCACGTGAGCGACGAGGTTGCCGCCGGCGTCGGCCACCGCGATGTTCATCGGCTGGCCGACCTCGCGCGCCTTGGCCTCGCCCGCCGTGATGATCCGCCGGGCGTCGGCGAGCGTAATGGTGTCGATCTGTGCCATCGTGTGAGTCCTTTCGTGAAAGGGATCTTGGCAAGGATGCCCCGTGACCGCGCCGCGCTGTCCCGCAGCCAGCCCATCACCGGCGCGCGTCAACACGTGCGGCGATCTACCATAGCCTTTTCGCCTGATTCTGACATCCACGAAAACACCTGTGCCACTTTGACGACGGACCGTCCCACCTGCACAATCACCCTCCCTCATGGCGGAACTGCTGGAGATGCGCGGCGTTTCGAAGCTCTTTCCGGGCGTGCGCGCGCTCGACAACGTCGACTTCACCGCCCGCCGGGGGGAGATCCACGCGCTGATGGGGGAGAACGGGGCGGGGAAGAGCACGTTGATCAAGGTGCTGACCGGGGCCGAGCCGCGCGATGGCGGGGAAGTCGCGCTCGACGGCGAGCCGATCCGCCCGCGCTCGCCGAAGGATGCGCAGGGGTTGGGGATCAGCACCGTCTACCAGGAAGTGAACCTCGTCCCCAACCTCTCCGTCGCGGAGAATCTTTTCCTCGGTCGTCAGCCCACCCTGATGGGCGCGATCCGCTGGCGGCAGGTGAATCGGCGGGCGGAGGAGGCGCTGGCCCGGCTGAACCTCTCCATCGACGTCACGCGCGACCTCGGCAGCTACTCCATCGCCATCCAGCAGATGGTCGCCATCGCGCGGGCGCTGGACGTGAAAGTGAAGCTGCTGATCCTCGACGAGCCGACGAGCAGTCTCGACGCCGGCGAGGTGCGCGAGCTGTTCGCCGTCCTGCGGCGGCTGAAGGAGGGGGGGCGCGAGCGGGGGCTGGGGATCATCTTCGTCACGCACTTTCTGGATCAGGTGTATGAGGTGTGCGATCGGATCACTGTGCTGCGCAACGGTAAACTGGTCGGCGAGAGCGAGACGAAATCGCTGCCGCGCGATCAGCTCGTCGCGAAGATGATGGGGCGGGAGCTGGCGGCGCTGGTGAGTGAAAGGCCGACGCGGGATGAGGGATTGAAGTCGGAGAAGCGCGTGCTGCTGAGCGCGCGGAACCTCGGCCGGCGGGGCGCGATTCAGCCGTTCGATCTGGACATCGCGGCGGGTGAGGTCGTCGGCATCGCGGGGCTGCTCGGATCGGGCCGGACGGAGATGGCGCGGCTGCTCTTCGGCATCGACCGCGCGGACAGCGGCCAGGTTGCGATCGATGGCCGGCCGGCGCACCTCACGTCGCCGCGGCGGGCGATCGCGGAACGGTTCGGCTTCTGCCCCGAGGACCGAAAGACGCAGGGGATCATCCCCGACCTGACCGTCCGTGAGAACATCATCCTCGCCCTGCAGGCCAGCAAGGGATTTCTCCGCGCGTTCTCGCGCCGTCGGCAGGTCGAGTTGGCGAACCATTACATCAAGGCGCTGAGCATCGCGGCGCGCGACGCAGAGCAACCCGTCAAGAACCTTTCCGGCGGCAACCAGCAGAAAGTGATCCTCGCCCGCTGGCTCGCGAGCGACCCGCGCCTGCTCATCCTCGACGAGCCGACGCGCGGCATCGACGTCGGCGCCAAGGCCGACATTCAGAAGCTCGTCCTCTCCCTCTGCGCGGAAGGCAAAGCGGTCGTGTTCATCTCCTCGGAGTTGGAAGAGGTCGTCCGCTGCGGCGATCGCGTCGTCGTCATGCGCGACCGGCGCAAGATCGACGAACTGAGCGGCGACCGCATCGACGAGCACGAAATCCTCCGCACGATCGCGAGGGCATCCGCATGACGACGAGCGATGAACTCCCTCTCCCCGTACTCGGGGAGAGGGCAGGGGAGAGGGGGCAGCCGCGACGCGCGGTAGTCCCGCGCGAGCTCTGGCCGCTGCTGGCGCTTGCGGCGCTGCTGATCTTCAACTTCTTCTTCACGCCCGGCTTCTTCGACTTCGAGGTGCGCGACGGGCGACTGTTCGGCAGCGTCATCGACATCGCCGACCGCGCGGCCCCGGTCATGCTGCTGGCGATTGGTATGACGCTGGTCATCGCGACGGGCGGCGTCGACCTGTCCGTCGGCGCGGTGATGGCGCTGGCCGGCGCGATCGCGGCCCACCTCGTCGCGGAGCGCGAGCAACCGCTCTTCGTCGCCATCCTCGCGGCGCTGGGCGCGTCGCTGCTGGCGGGGATATGGAACGGCGCGCTCGTCGCGTACCTGCGCGTCCAGCCGATCGTCGCGACGCTCATCCTCATGGTCAGCGGGCGCGGCATGGCGCAGCTCGTCAGCGATCCCGACGGGCAGATCATCAACGTCAACCCGACGAAATACCCCGGCTTCGCGATGATCGGCAACGGCTCCTTCCTCGGCCTGCCGTTCACGCTGACGCTCGTGGCGATGGCGTTGCTCGTCATCGCCGTGCTGACGCGCAAGACGGCGGCGGGATTGTTTATCGAGGCCGTCGGCAACAACCGCGTCGCATCGCGCTTCGCGGGCATCAACGAGCGACTCGTCACGCTCACGGTCTACGCGATCACCGGCCTGTGCGCCGGCGTCGCGGGGCTGATCGCCGCGTCCGACATCAACGCCTCCGACGCCAACAACGCAGGGCTCTACCTCGAGCTCGACGCGATCCTCGCCGTCGTCCTCGGCGGAACGGCGCTGAGCGGCGGGCGATTCTATCTCCTCGGCGCGATCCTCGGGGCGCTGGTCATCCAGGCGATGACGACGACGATCCTCATCCAGGGAGTCAAAGTCGAATACACGCTGATCGTGAAGGCGGTCGTTGTCGTCGCGATCTGCCTGCTCCAGGCGCCGCGGTTCCGCGAGGCGATGCTGAACGTCCCGCGACGGTTGCTGGGAAAGGGAAGCGCGGCATGAGACGAAGTGAATCAATAACTCCCTCTCCCCGTACTCGGGGAGAGGGCAGGGGAGAGGGGCAGCGGCGCTCCACATCGGACGTC
>JBAUGM010000523.1:0-3553 GCA_049679725.1 Tepidisphaeraceae bacterium | reverse complement strand
GCGCAGCAGCGCGTCGAGCGCCTCCGCGACGTCATCCTCCCCCTGCGGCAACGCGTGCTCGATGAAACGCTGCTTCAGTACAACGCGATGCACGTGGGCATCTTCGACCTGCTCCGCGCGAAGCAGGAGCAGGTTCACGCGGGGGCGGAGTACGTTGACGCGCTTCGCGACTACTGGACCGCGCGATCGAAACTCACGCAGGCGGCGGGCGGGAAATTGCCCGCGGCGAGCGGCGTCGCGACGCAACCGACGACCCTGCCCGTGCCGACGTCCGCGCCGGCCAACGCGCACGAACATCACCATCACTAACGCGCAATCGTCATCCTGAGGTACTCCGAAGGATCTAGCCACGAATGAAGGTCCTCACGCCTGTGGCCAGATCCTTCGGAGTACCTCAGGATGACATGCGAACAAATTGAGGTTCATCATGATCACCCGACGCAACATGCTCCTTTCCACCGCGGCCCTCGCCGCGAGCGGTTCGCTCATCACGCGGGCGGAGGACCGCCCGGCTCTCCGTCATAGCGCAACGGTGCCGGCGGATTCGGCGCCGCTCGCGCCGGGGGAACCGGGCGTGCACTACAACCCCGTCGTCACCCCCAACGGCGCGACCCTCCCCTATCGCCTCGTCGACGGCGTGAAGGTCTTCCACCTCATCGCAGAGGAAGTCGAAGATCACGAGTTTGCCCCCGGCCTGCGCTGCAAGGTGTGGGGCTACAACGGGCGCTCGCCGGGCCCGACGATCGAGGTCGTCGAGGGCGATCGCGTCCGCATCTTCGTCACGAACAAACTCCCGGAGCCCACCAGCGTCCACTGGCACGGCGTGCTCGTGCCGGCAGGCATGGACGGGGTCGCCGCGATCACCCAGCCCGTCATCCCGCCCGGCGAGACGTTCAAGTACGAGTTCACCCTCCGCCAGCACGGCACGCAGATGTATCACCCGCACACCGACGAGATGATCCAGATCGCCATGGGCATGACGGGGATGTTCATCATCCACCCGCGCCATCCCGATCCCCTGATCTCGCCGCGCGTCGATCGCGACTTCGCGCTGATGCTCCACGAGTGGCGCATCGATGCCGGCGCGAGCCGGCCCAACCCGCTGGAGATGACCGACTTCAACGTCCTCACCTTCAACAGCAAGGCCTTCCCCGGCACGGCGCCACTGGTCGTGAAGACCGGTGACCGCGTGCGCCTGCGCTTCGGCAACCTGGGGCCCATGGACCACCACCCCATCCACCTGCACGGTTTCCAGTTCCACCACGTCGGCACCGACGGCGGCCCCGTCCCGCCGTCGGCGCGCGTCCCCATGACCACGGTGCTCGTCCCCGTCGGCACGACGCAAACCGTGGAGTTCATCGCCGACGAGCCCGGCGACTGGGTCATGCACTGCCACATGACCCATCACATGATGAACCAGATGGGACACGGCTTCACGAACACGCTGGGCATGCGCACGGAAGACCTCGAACCGCGCCTGCGCGCGCTCGTCCCCGGCTACATGACGATGGGCCAGCGCGGCATGGCCGAGATGGGCGAAATGCACATGCCGATGCCGGCCAACAGCATCCCGATGAAGGGCGCCGACATGCAGTTCGGCTACACCGACATGGGCGGGATGTTCACGCTGCTGAAAGTGCGCGACGAGCTGAAAAACTACGACGAGGATCCCGGCTTCTACCCCCACCTCGCGGGCACCGTCCCGGGCCCCGCGACGGCGCCGGAGCTCGCGCTGCTCGGCGCGCCGATGCCGGCCACGACGAAACCGACGACGAAACCGGCGGCGTTGTACACGTGCCCGATGCACGAAGAAGTCGTGCAGCGCGGGCCGGGGAAATGTCCGAAGTGCAAGATGGCGCTGGAGCCGAAGAAGTAACTTCTTACTCCCTGTACCCAGCAACGTTTTCGGTAGCCGCTGCAACCTTCGAATGTGAGAAGTGACGTCATCCTGAGGCGAGTTCTACGAGCCGAAGGATCTCGGGCGCGAGAACCACGTCTCGATCCCCGAGATCCCTCAGGTCGCCAAGGCTCCCATCGGGATGACGTGCAACGACTTACGACGCAGATCGAAAACGTTGCTGTACTCAGGGAGAGTGGGCAAGAGTCTCACCCTCGCAGCGGCAGCGTGCGGACTTTGATGACGTCTTCGACGTCGTCGAAGTACGCCGCGTCGACCGTGTTGCCGTTGCTGAACACCGACAGGAACCGCCCGCCCTCCTCGATGATCGTGTCGGCCTTCATGCCGTCGTAAACGCTGTCGGTGATGCGCACGACGCGGTCGGCGGTGCGGTTGTAGAAGTAGACGCTGGGGCCGTAAAGCGCGTCGAACGTCAGCGTCGTGTACAGGCCCTGCGCGCCTTGCGAAACCAGCAGCCTGGTCGCCCACGTCGAGCCGTTGAATTGCGTGATCTTCAAATCGGCGGCGTGCGCGTCGTAGTAGCTGATGGCCGCCTTCTGGTAGACGCCCGCCGGCTCCGTGAACGGGTTGTACGCCAGCGAGAGGAAATCCGCGCCGCCCAGCGTGGTGGCGGCGATTTCGATCTGCCAGACCTTCTGCTTCGTCCGCCACGCGAGCTTCACGGAGCCGCTCGTCGTATCGGTGTACGCGATCGACCACCGCCCGCTGATCGGCTGCGGCGTGAGCACGGTGCTGCGGCCGACGTCGTTCTCGGAGTCGACCAGCTCGTACGTCCAGTTTCCCTCGGGCCCAAGCACGGCCAGCTTCAGGTCGCCGCCGGTCTTCTTGTAGTACGAGACGGTCGCGCGCTTGGCGGTGTCGAACTGGAGCGAGGGGTAGAGCCCCACGCTGCCGCGGCTCTCGACGACCTCGCTCGTCCACGCCGAGCCCGCGGCGGAGAAGGCGTACTTCAGGTCGCCATGGGTGCCGTCGAAATAAGCGATGCCCGGGCGCGCGTCGGCGTTAATGGCGATCGACAGGTAATGGCCGGACTCCGGCGCGCCGTCGACGGTGACGGGCGCGTTCCACAGGCCGGTGGGCGCGCAGTACGCGTACTTGAGCACGCGGAGGGCGGCATCGAAGTAGGCGACGTGGATGCCGCCTTCGCTGTCGCGGACGATGTCGTTGCCGCGCGCGTCGGTGAACTCATCGGGGCGCTCGGCGTTGACCTTGCCGTCGTCGAACTTCGTGATCTGGTAGGCCTGGGCGAGGCCGTCGTCCGCGCGCCCGCCGACGAGCACGTTGCCATCGGACGCGATCGCGATGACCGCGGGCGCGCCTTCGAGCAGGTTGGGCGTATCGGGATTGGTGTCGGAGGTCTGCACGATGTTGCTCAGCTCGCCATCCGTGCCGATGTAGGCGAGTTGGAGCCCGTTGCCGGTGAAGCCCTCGGGAGAGCCGACCAACATCAGGCGCCCGTCGAGCTTCGCGGCGATGTCGAGCGGCCGGCCGAAGGTGCCCAGGTCTGCCTTCTCGTTGAACGCGACGATGCCGCCCGCGTCGAACTGCGCGTAGGCGAGCCGATCGGTGTACGCGGCGAGGTTGGCGCCGCCGTCGCCCTCGAGCACGAACGCGGTGGCCGGACCGGGGTTGCCC
>JBAUGM010000522.1:0-5145 GCA_049679725.1 Tepidisphaeraceae bacterium | reverse complement strand
CTACCGAACGAACCCAATTCCCGGGCAACAGTCGGCCGGGCCTGATGTTGTGTTCGAGAAGCTCAGAGTTTGTGAAGTCTTTCTTCGTAGCACGGGTTTTCAACCCGTGTTCGGGAGGCGAGTGCACGGGTTGAAAACCCGTGCCACGCAAAGGAATCAAAGACTCTCCGGGCGCGGAAGCGCGAGTTCTTTGGCAACCGAAGAGAATGCGCACACCGGAGGCGGGTGGAAACCGCGGCGCCTTCCGAAAACCTCCGAGAACTTCCGATTCCAGCGAAAAAACGCGTCACTTTGACGCGCACCACCCGCGGGGGGGCGCTGGAGGAAGTCACTGCGCGAAGACGAACAGCCCCGCCCCCGCGGCGACGTGCTGTTTGCCGTCGAGCAGGGACGTGACCGGCCCGCCGTGAATGGGGCCGCCGGTCTGGAAGCGCCACAGGGGTTTGCCCGTCGTGTTGTCGAGGGCGTAGACGTAGCCGTCGCGCGTGCCGCAGCAGGCTGCGACGCGCTCGCATCACGCCAACCTACCTCCGTGGCTTGGGCGTCTCGCCCGAGCGCTGACGCGAAGACCGCAAAGATCGCAGAGAACGCTAAGGAAAGACTTGGTTTCGGATTTCCGTCGTCTTTGCGATCTTTGCGTTCTTCGCGATCTTTGCGTCAACCGTGTCGCACCAGCTCGGGCGAGACGCCCAAGCCACGACAAATCAGTCCTTCGGATAATCCCGCCACAGCCAGCGCATCGCGTCGGGGAAGATCGTGCCGCCGTGGTTGCCGCTGTGGCCGCCTTCGCCGAGGACGAACGTGTAGTCGTAATCCTTCTCCTCCAGGGCCGCCGCCATGCGGAAGTTGGCGATCACCCAGTTGCGGTTCGGATCGCGGTTGCGGTTGTCGCTGAGCCCGTCCTGAAGGAACACGCGGATCGGCTTCCATTCCGAAGAACGAATCAGATCGGGATAGACGTGCCCGCCCTTGATGTTCGTGAAGCTGCCGATCTGGCTGACGACCTTGCGGAACTGGTCCGGCCGTTCCCATGCGACGGTCCACGCGCAGATGCCGCCGCTGCTTTGCCCGCAGATGGCGCGGCCGTCGGGGTCGTCGGTGATGTTGAGTTGGTACTCCCGCTTGACGTGCGGAATCACCTCGTCGATGAGGAACGTGGCGTACGCGGGGCTGAGCGTGTCGTACTCCACACTGCGGTTCTTCGCGGTCGCACGGACCTCGCGCGTCGTCGGCAGCTCGCCGAGGTGGCCGGGGTTGATGAACAGGCCGATCGTAACGGGCATTTCCTTCGCGTGGATCAGGTTGTCGAAGACGATGGGCACGCGGTACTCGTGCTCGTCGGTCGCGTAGTGGCGCACGCCGTCCTGGAAGACCATCAGCGCCGCCGGCTTGCTGCCGTCGTACTGGGCGGGGATGTAGACGGCGCACATGCGCTTCGTGTCCGGAAAGACCTTACTCTCGGTGAAGGCGAACTCGATCAGTTTCCCGCGCGGCACGCCTTCCTTGCGCTGGGAGTCCGGCCCGTATTCGTACTTCACATCCGGACGTGGGAAGCGCGTGCGCGCCTGCGTCGTGGCGGGCTTGGTTTGCGCCGACACGACGGAGGCGCAAAGACACAGAACGATGCTGACGAGAAACGCCCAGGCTCTCATGCGCAATCTCCCGACTTAGTCAAATTCAGTCGGCCGTCAAAGTTGCCGGCGGCGCCGGCGACGACACCTTCGTGAACACACCCTTGATGGGTTTCATATCGCTTGTGAGGACAGGCTGCTCGGACGAACGACCGGCGAAACATACCATGAATCGCCGCGCGTGCTCCACAACTCTCTGGTTTCCGCCCATCAACGCGCCGTGGGCGGGCGCGGTGCACGTTATTCTGATGTCGCGGATCGCGTGGGCATGGTGGCGGGATCGAGAAGCGCAACCGAGTCGCGTTCAATGAGGTCGCTGGGCACGCAGAGATCGATCGGACGCTGCGGACCTGACCGGTCGCGCTCGCCGCCGTTGTCGTCGCGCGCGGCATCGCAGCTTCAGGATATTGCTGAGGAAGTGCAGCACTTCCAGGCTCGTATCCTCGCTGAAGTTCAATACGCCGGTCATGCCGCGGCGGACCCAGCGCGTGAGCACGTCGTAGACGGGCTGCTCGATCGTGTACTGGACCGACGTCGGATCCTCCGACACCCCGGCTGCGTTGAGCGCGTCGCGATAGCCGCGCAATCGCTCGCGGCTGCCCCACTCGTCGCGCTGGATCTGGAGCAAGCCGATGCGGCGATGGCCGAAGCGAAGGAGGTGTTCGGTCGCGAGGACGGCCTGCTGGTAGTGGTCGGCGCGGATGCTGTGCACGCCGTGCTCCGTCATGGGGTTGTTGACCGTGAGCAGGGGGAGGTTGGGGATCTCGCGCAGCTCGACGATGCGTTTGTCGAAGACGATGCCGATGACGCCCTCGATGTGGGCCTGGTAGGCGAGGTCGAGGTTTTCGATGTCGATGAGCTCCACCGCGTACTGCCGGGCCGCGAGATGACGGCTGATCAGCGAGGTCATGACGCTGACGTACCCGATGGGCAGGGCGGGGCTGAACCGCCCGGTGATGACGCCGATGCAGCGGTGGGGGACGCGCGGGACGAAGCGCAGCGAGCGACTGGCGACGAGCACCCGGCGGCGAAGATCCTCGGCGACACGGCGGGGTGCTGGTTGAAGACGCGCGAGACCGTGCCGATCGACACCTGCGCGCGCTCGGCGACGTCGGTGATGGAGATCTCGCCGTCGCGACGCTTTCGCTTCGCCTTCGCCTTCAGGGGTTTTGTCGTTCCCGCGCGCTTACTCACGAGAGGGACGTGCGCACGCGCCGACCGCGACGTGCCGGGCGTGAAATCGGTCTGATTCGATCGGAGGAAGGGAATGCTTCGCAGAATGAAGATGGCGGCTGCGGTTGCCGCAGGTGTCGCGCTGCTGTTCACGGGCGGGGCGGCGCGGGCCGCGTTTATCGCCAATGGAGATTTCGAGGCGCTCGACCCCGGCGCGCCGGTCTTCGCGAACTGGAGTAACAACGCGGGCGTGACGCTCGCGTCGCAGTCGATCGGCGGCGCGAGCTCCACCCGGATCGCGCTGAGCACCGCCAACTCGGGCAACGCGCTGAACCAGACGGCCAATGACGCCGGCGGCGCGCTGTCGAGCTATGCCGTCTCTTTCGACTTCGCCACGAGCAACCCCGGCAGCGCGAGCGCCCGTTCCATGCAGCTCAACCTGCGGACGACTGTCAACGTCGACAGCGGCAACGTCAACCTGCGCGTCGTCGGCGGCACCGAACCGGGCAAGGGCACGGTGCAGGTGTTTCAAGGCACGTGGATGACGGCGGCGGCGAACGCGGTGAACTTCTCGACGAGTGAAACGGGCGCAGGGCCAAAGGCCGTACACGAAGACAAGAAGCTCCTGGCGGAGTTTCAGGCGATGCTCGACCAACAGGGAGTCGAGCTCGACTGGCCGAAGCTGCACGCAGTGTGACAGCAGGCAAGAAAGGCGTCACGACTCTCGAACACCGCGCGATGTTGTCATCCTGAGGCACTCCGAAGGATCTAGCCGAAGTCGGCGAGGCCCGCTCGTTCGCGGCTAGATCCTTCGGAGTACCTCAGGATGACAGGTGCGTGTTGTTCGAGAATCGCGCAAATGTGGAAGGAGGATTCAGATGGGTGTGCGTTCAGTCGTGTCTCATCGTGTACAGCGCCGCCGACGCGTACGTCACGGTGGACATGGGGACGAAGACGTTCAACGCGACCGGGTTGAAGGATTTTAAGTTCGTCGTGAGCGCGGTCGGCGCGGGCGGGGGATTCACGATGGCGGTTGACTCGATTCAGTTGATCCCGGAATGAGCAAAAGGACGTTCATGTTGTCGTTTCGTTATTCGCCACGTCCCGTCTTGGAACCGAAGCTCGGCTGCCCCTGGGCCGACGAGATGGTGCTGAACCCGGCGTTCATTGCCGACCCGGTGACGGATCGGCTGCACATGCTGTTTCGCGCGTCTGGCCCGTGGCCGCAGAAGCGGCGCGATGGGCAGCCGCTGCCGTACCCGATTTTTCTCGGCTACGCGTGGAGCGACGATGGGGGGGAGACGTGGGAGGCGGACTTCTCTCGACCGGCGCTCGCGCCGGCACTGCACGAGGAGGCCGACAAGCTTGTCGTGGTTCGCGCCGACGGCCGGCGCGTCGTCAATCACGCGAACGGGTGCATCGAAGATCCGCGGCTGTTCTGGCTCGAAGGCCAGCTCTACCTGACGACCGCCTGTCGCATGTTCCCGCCGGGGCCATACTGGGAGGGGACGGCGCTGGACTGCTGCGTCCCCGACTGGGCGAAGCGCGGCCGGCATGATCTCGGCAGCGCGGCGACGAACAACGTCACCGTGAGCGTGCTGTGGCACGTCGATCTGGAGAAGCTGATCGCGCGTCGATACGAGGAGGCGTTCGCGTACGTCACGCACCTGACCGACCCGGAGCGGGGCGACAACCGCGATGTCTTCCTCTTCCCCGAGAAGCTCACGCTGAACGGGCGGAGCATGTACGTTTGCCTGCACCGCCCGTGGAACCCTTCGGCCTACGATGTGGCCAGGGGCGTGAAGGCGCCGAGCATCATGCTCGCCGCCGCCGATGAGTTGGACGATCTTGCGACCGACGCCGCCGAGCAGCACCTGCTCGCGACGCCGGCGCTCGATTGGGAGAGCAACCGCATCGGCGCCAGTTGGCCGCCGATCCGTTTGAACGACGGGGAGTGGCTGCTCGCGCACCACGGCAAGAGCGAGCGGGTCGGGTACACCCAGTCGTTCATGGTCCTGCGCGAGCAGGATCGAGGATGGCCGGTCATCACGCATCGCTGCGGTGATCGACTGATGTACGCGAAGCAGGAGTGGGAGCTGAACGGGAAGTTCCCGACGCCGGTGCTCTTCACGTGCGCCGGCCAGCGCGTCGGCAGCGACCTGATCATGACCTACGGCGCGGCCGATACGAAGGCGGGCGTGGCGTGGACGGATTTCGACGACCTCGTCCGCCACGTCCGGCAATTCGACGCGAGCGGCAAGAGAACCGCCGCCGTCAAGGCAACGCGGCCTACCGTCGCGGTGTAGCCAATTAGTGGCTTGGGCGTCTCGCCCGAGCGCTG
>JBAUGM010000521.1:0-1580 GCA_049679725.1 Tepidisphaeraceae bacterium | reverse complement strand
GACGAACACGTGTCGATCCGCGAAGCCGCAAGCGGCGCTGGTGCGGGGGGGGGCGCGTCTTCTACTTCGAGAAGAAGCTCTTGATCACGTGCACCGTCGCTTGGCGCTGGACGGCGGCGATGGACTCGAGCAGCGGGATGTCCTTGGGGCAGACTTCGACGCAGTTGCCGGCCTTGCCGCAGTCGGCGACGCCGCCGGGTTCCATCATCACCTCCAACCGCTCGGCCTTGAGGGCCTTGCCGATCGGGTGGTCGTTGAAGAGCCGTACCTGGCTGATGACGGCGGCGCCGACGAACTTGCCCTTGGGTTCGGGCAGATACTGCGGGCACGCTTCCAGGCAGCAGCCGCAGGAGATGCAGCGGCTGAGGGGGTAGCGCTCTTCCTGCAACGCCTGCGAGATGGGGGGACCGGACCCGAGGTCGTACGTGCCGTCGATGGGGACCCATGCCTTCACGCGTTTGAGGTCGTCGAACAACCGCTGGCGGTCGACGAACAGGTCGCGGACGAGGGGGAACTTGCTCATCGGCTCGAGCGTGATCGGCTGCTCGAGCTTGTCGACCAGGGCGGAGCAGCTCTGGCGCGTCTTGCCGTTGATGAGCATCGTGCAGGCGCCGCAGACCTCCTCGAGGCAGCCGCTGTCCCAGACGGGCGGGGTCGTTTGCTTGCCGTCGGTCGTCGTGGGGTGGGCGGCGATCCACTGGAGGCAGGCGATGATGTTCAGGTTCGGGCGGTGGGGGACGGCGAACTCTTCCCAACGCTGCGGCTTGCCGGGGCCGTCCTGTCGGCGGATGCGGATGATGACTTTCTTGCCGGAATCGACCGGCGGAGCACTCTGCGTGGTTGCGGGATTCATCTGTGCGAAATGCTAGAGGCGGACGGAAGCAGAGGCAAGGCGTGCGATCGCCGGGAGGGCGAGGCTCCTGCCGAGCCGTCGTCCTCGCGCAGATTGCGGCTCGGCAGGAGCCTTGCCCTCCCGGGCGCTGCTGCTACCGCGGCACGGATGCGACCGGCGGCTGGGCGGCTTTGACCTCCTCCTTCAGCTTCTTGTAGAGCGCGCTGTTCGTGTCGACCTTCGGGCTGCGCACGACTGTGTCGCCCTTGTCATTGGTGAGGTACACGACCGAGTCGCGCGACTTCGGGTCGCTGCGCAGATCGACGAGCGTGTGACCGGTCGCGAAGTCCGCGTTCGCGTTCTTCCCGGTGATCTCGTCGCCCGGCCCGAACTCCTGCGACATGCTGTGCTGCACGCCGCCCTTATAGGTGAACAGCTCGAAGCGGATGCGCCCGCGGCCGCCGATCACGCCGCCCGCGATGAAGAAGTTCGTCAGCGGCGGGACGTCGACGGTCGAGCCCCAATCGCTGAACGCGCTCTCGATCGCGAACTGGTCGGCCACCGCGCGCTGCTTCACCAGCGCGACCTGCTGCCAGAGGGGGTTCTTGATGTAGTAGCGCATCTTGTAGCGGTAGCTCTTGCCCGGCTCGACGGTGTCGTCGTGGGCCCAGACCTCGATCTCGGGGGGTTGCACGACCGGCGCGCCTGGCACGGGCGCCGGGGCGCCGGGCACCGGCACGCCCCACGC
>JBAUGM010000520.1:0-6144 GCA_049679725.1 Tepidisphaeraceae bacterium | reverse complement strand
TCCTTGTACTCCTCTTCCTTCTCGTGGCCGGTGAGAAAAGTGAAGCTGGAGTTGAGGTCGCGGTGCGTGACGGGGATGCCCGCGTACGCGGGCGCGGCGATGGCGGCGGTGATGCCCGGCACGACCTCGAACGGGATCCCCGCGGCGGCGAGGGCTTCGCACTCTTCGCCGCCGCGACCGAAGACGAACGGGTCGCCGCCCTTGAGGCGGACGACGCGGTGGCCTTGCCGCGCCTGCTCGACAAGCAGCGCGTTGATCTGGTCCTGCGTGAACGAATGCGCCGCCGCCTTCTTGCCGACATAGATCGCCTTGGCGCTGGGGGCATGGCGGAGCAGTTGCGGGTTGGCGAGGTAGTCGTAGACGACAACCGTCGCCCGCTCCAATAAATACCGGCCGCGCACGGTCAATAATCCGGGATCTCCCGGACCCGCGCCCACGAGGTAAACCATGCCGCTCTTGGAGCTTGCGCTCAATCCAGTGCCTCAAAAATAAATGTCAAGATGGGTAATCTATCTCGCGCCACGGGCCGATGGTTTTATCAGGGTCGCGGTTGCCAGGCCGCTCCCTGGGTGACGGGCGGATGCCTGAGTCACACCGCAAGCATCATACGGGAGCGAAGCACTATGGTCGCGATGCTGAAGATGACCCATCGGTTTGAGGCAGAAGAAGAAACCGGCGGAGCCGAGCGGCGCATCTTCCCGCGCCGCGAAGTCCATGGCCACGTCGAGAGCCGGCGCGTCGATCACTCGATCGAAGCGCAGCGCAACCCGCGGCTCTCGCTCACACTCCGCGACCTGTCGCTGGGCGGCTTGAGCGCGATCAGCGATGTCCCCGTCCGCCGCGGCGAGCGGCTGGCGGTTTTCTTCCCTCCGCAAGGCGCCACACGCGGCTGGGACGCCGCCGGGCGCGTCATCCGCTGTCAACCGAGCGGCACCGGCTACCGCGTCGCCCTGGAGTTCGACCCGCTGCCGATGGCAGCGTGAGACGATTGGTATAAGTCGTCCTGTTCAGAATCGGGGAAGATCCCCGAGACTCCGCTGCGCTACGCCCCGGGGCGTAGCGCAGGGAGCCTTGCGACCGAAGCGAAGTCCCGGGGATTCCTGACTTACGACTTCGAAGCCTCCGGCTCGATCTGCTTCTTCAGCGCCGGATCGAGTTTCTTGCTCTTCGCGGCTTCGATGAGCTGCGCCGCCATCGCGGGGTCCGACCCCGGCTCCTTGGAGACGAGCAGCGCCCACGGCAGCGCCTGCTCGTACTTCCCCTGAAGCAGGTAGAGCTGCGCCAGCCCCGCCCACGACGCCGACGCGTTGTTCGCGGCGGCGGCGAGGAAGTGCTTCTCGGCCGGCGCGTAGTTGCGCTTGCCGAACTCGATCCAGCCGAGCCCGTTCAGCGCCGCCGGGTGGTCCGGTTGAAGCTTGACGACTTCAGCGAACGCCTTCTCCGCGCCGTCCTTCTTGCCCTGGTTGAGCCGCGCCCAACCCAGGCCATTCCAGGCGTTGGCATGCTTCGGGTCGGCCTTGACGGCCTGCTCGAACTTCGCTTCGGCTTCGGTGAGCTTGCGCGCTTGCCAAAGTTGCCAACCCTCGGCCTGCAAGGCTTCCGCCGACACGTTCGCCGACGGTTGCGCCGCCGCCTCCGCGCCGGGCACGGCGCCCGTCTGCGCGAGCACGGCGAGAATCACACACGTTGCTGCGATCATGATGAGACCTCCGACAATGGTAAAGGTAAACGTCCTGCGCCTGCGGGAGCGATGTTGCTCCTCGCTCTTGAGCGACGAGACCAGGAGCTCGTCCGCCCGGCGGATCGCGTCGTCGAGCCGCGCGTCTTCAGTCGGCACATCCCCGGCCGGGTGATGCTGCATGATCGCTGCCGATCCGTTGCCGTCGTCTCTCATGGCACGCTCCGCGTGTGGAAAAAACGTGGTTGAGTGGTTGGGTTATTGGGTGGTGGAGTGGCTCGCGTTTACTCAACCACGCCACGACTCCACCACCCCACCACTCTTAAATTCCTTTGATCAGCCGCGCCGCGTCCTCGGCGTTGGCTTTGCCGGTTCCAGGCTCCACGGCGTCGAGCACGTTCCCCTTCACGCGGCGGGTCTTGCCGATCTCCGCGCGAAGGGATTCGATCACCTTGTCGAGGCGCGAGCGAATCGTCGGGTACGACACGCCCACTTGTTCCGCGATCTCCTTGAGATTCCCGCCGGAGAGCACGAACATCTCGATGAACCGCTGGTGCTCGACCGGCAAACTCGCGAGGCGCGACATCGGAAAGGGTGCGTCGACGGAGACGGCGCAACTCGCGCACGTCATCCGCGTGACCGCCATCCCCGACGCGCAGTACGGACAATCCTGGCCGACCGGTCGCTGCTCGCTCATAGTCTCACTTTCACTATCCGAAACAAATACACCAAGAAGATTCACAAAACAACAAAATTGTCCGGTTTGTTTTCAGTTTATTTCGACATGGGCAGGTCATGGGCGCCGCGCGTATACTGCCCGGCTCACGCGTTTTCGTCGCCAAGACGCAAGCGACCCCGGGACCACCGCGGCGGAACGAACGCCGCTTGCGTCTTCGCGATCGCGCTGCGCGCCACCGACCTTTAGGAGCCTCGCATCATGAACGTTCTCGTCGCCGGCGGAGCCGGGTATATCGGGTCGCACGCCGTCAAACGCCTCAAAGACGCCGGCCACAACCCCGTCATCTACGATAACGTCTCGCGCGGGCACCACGCCGTCGTCGATATCCTCAAGGTCCCGTTCGTCTTCGGCGACCTCGCGGATGAGCCCGTCCTCGCCCGCACCCTTCGCGATCACAAGATCGACACCGTCATGCACTTCGCCGCCTATGCCTACGTCGGCGAGAGCGTGCAGAAGCCGCTGATGTACTACGAGAACAACGTCGGCACGACGATCAGCCTGCTGCAGGCGATGCAGGAGGCGGGCGTCGGCCGATTCGTCTTCTCCAGCACGTGCGCCGTGTACGGCGACCCGCCGACCGTTCCGATCACCGAGGACATGCCAAAAAGCCCGGTCAGCCCGTACGGCCGAAGCAAGCTGATGGTCGAGCAGGTCCTCCAGGACCTCACCCTCGGGTGGAAGGACTTCAGCTTCGCCGCCCTCCGTTACTTCAACGCCAGCGGCTGCGCGATGGACGGCTCGATCGGCGAGGATCACCACCCCGAAACCCACCTCATCCCCGTCATCCTGCAAACCCTCCTCGGCGTGCGCTCGGGCGGGCTGACCGTCTTCGGCACCGACTACCCGACGAAGGACGGCACGAACGTCCGCGACTACATCCACGTCGACGACCTCGCCGACGCCCACATCGCCGCGATGGAAAAGTTGACCCCCGGCGACCCGATCTACGCCAACCTCGGCACCGGCCAGGGGTTCTCCGTCAAACAGATCATCGCCACGGCGGAGAAGGTGACCGGGAAGAGCGTCCCCGTCACCTACGGCCCCCGCCGAGCGGGCGACGCGATCGCCCTTTACGCCAACCCGGCTTACGCCAAACAGCGGCTCGGATGGGAGGCGAAGATCAAGGATCCGGAGACGATCATCCGTTCCGCGTGGAACTGGTTCAGCAAGCATCCGAGTGGGTATCCGAAGGCCTAACGATCTCAAGAGAAGAAGATGGAAGCCGCAGATGAACGCAGATGAACGCAGATGACTCAATTCCTGGGCTTTTATGATCTGCGTTCATCCGCGTTCATCTGCGGCTCCTTTCGTCTTGGTCTTCTAAAGAAAAGAGCCACTGGTCACTGGCCAAGGATGGGGCAGGACGCGGAGGCTCCGCGCGGCTTTTTTCCCTGACAAGCGACCAGTGACTAGTGACGCCTGACTCCGTTCAGCTGACACCAACTCCCCTGAATCTGGCGTCCCGTCGCCGCTTGCGGTAGCCTCTTGGCGCGCACAATGAGGGGTCACCCACGAGATCAATCGGTCGACTGCGCCCCATCTCGCCCGTGCGTTTGCGCCACCGTACCCGGAGGAATGTTCATGTCCTGCCCGTCCACGTCCCTTTCGATCGAATCGCTCGAGCCGCGTCGTCTGTTCGCCTGGGCTGACTACGCCCAGTTGATCAACCAGGATCTGGCCGCGACGAACTTTCCCAACGCCACCGGCAAGGGCGTGACCGTCGCGGTGATCGACACGGGGATCAACTACGGCCTCCCGCAGTTGGGCGGCGGGATCGGGCCGGGGTTCAAGGTGCTGGGCGGACACGACTTCGTCGACGGCGACGACCAGCCGATCGACTCGGGAGGCCACGGCACCGCCGTCGCCGCCGCCGTGGCGGGCTCGCCCTGGACGGTGGGCGGCGTCACCTACCAGGGCATCGCCCCCGAGGCCAACCTCGTCGCCCTGCGCATCACCAAGGGCGGGCCGTTCGGCGACGCCGTGATCGAGGCGGCCCTCCAGTGGGTCATCGAACACCGTGAAGAGTTCAACATCACGGTCGTCAACATGTCGATCGGCGACAGCAACAAGTTCAACGAGACCCACCGCGATCCGAAGAGCGACGAGTTGAAGGAGCTGGCACGGCTGGGCGTTTTCGTCGCCGTCGCCAGCGGCAACTCCAACGACGGACTGGAGCCGCCCATCCACCAGGACGGCATCTCCTCGCCCGCGGCGGACCCGAACAGCTTCGCCGTCGGCGCCGTCGACGACGGCGACGTCATCGCCGACTTCGCGCAGCGCGGGACGGAACTGGACCTGCTCGCGCCCGGCGTGCAGGTCGTCCTGCCCGGGCTCCACGGCGGCTTCGAGGCCATGGACGGCACGAGCTTCGCCTCCCCGATGGTCGCCGGCGCCGCGGCGCTGATCAAGCAGCTCGATCTCAGCGCCCTCCCGCGCGACATCGGCTCGATCCTCATGAGCAGCGGCGCCCGCAACCTCGACGGCGACAACGAGGACTTCGGCACCAGCGGCCTGCAGTTCACCCGCCTCGACGTCGACGCCGCACTGAAGCTCGCCCGGCAGCGCATCGGCAAGTACCAGGCGCTCGACTTCGGCAGCACGTTCGACACCGCCGTCGACTCCCAGGGCATCCTCCACGCCGCCTGGTACGACGCCGATAACGGCCGCGTGCTCTACTCGGCGCGCGACGCGTCGGGGCTGTGGTCCAACGTCTACGTCGTCGACGACGCGGGCGACGTCGGCGCCAACCTGTCGATCGCCGTCGACTCCCTGGGCCACGTCGGCATCGGCTACTTCGATTCCACGAACACCGCCCTGAAGTACGCCACCATGGACGCCGACCCCGGCCAGGGCTGGGTCACCCAGGTCATCGAGTCGAGCAAGCACGTCGGCACCTCGCCGTCGCTGGGGTACGACTTGCAGGGCAACGGTTACCTCGCCTACTACCGCCGCAGCGGCGGCGACGTGAAGGTGGCGACGCTCGACCGCGACGCCGGCACCTGGACCCTCAGAATCATCGACGGCACCGGCGGCACGGATGTGGGCAAGGAAGTCAGCCTCGACGTCGGCGAAGCGCCGTTCCACGTCGAAGACGGGTTCACCATCTTCAACACCACCATCGCCATCGCCTACGCCGACACCACCAACGGCAACCTGAAGTACGCGCGCTTCAACCTCGACGACCCGGGCGACGATTGGGTCATCTCCACCGTCGACGACACCAACGGCGTCGACCACATCAACCTGAACCTGCACTTCGGCTCACCCCAGACCGGCCTGCAGGCGCAGATCGCCTACCAGGACGTGAGCACCGCCGACGTCCGCTACGCCTATCGCAAGCAGGACTGGTTCGTCGAAACCGTCGCCAGCACGGGCCGGCTGGGTTACCACGTGCAGATGTACTTCAACGTGAACACGCCCATCATCGTCTACTCCAACGAGGGCCAGAAATCCCTGTACACCGCCCTGCGCACGGGCGACAACGCCTGGACGTCGCGCCGCACGACCCCGAGCTTCGGCCCGCAAAGCGTCGCGCAGAACAAGCGCACGAACAGCGTGTTCCTCAGCTGGCTGAACGCCGACCAGACGGCGGTGAACGCGCTGCAGGTGATTTAGTCGCAGCAGAGTGGGAACCACCCTCTTGCCCCTCTCCCGGCACTCTCAGGAGAGGCAGGGTGAGGGTGACTTTCGAACGCCGAAGATTGTGGCTTGGGCGTCTCGCCCGAGC
>JBAUGM010000519.1:0-3958 GCA_049679725.1 Tepidisphaeraceae bacterium | reverse complement strand
CGCACGACGATTCCCGGATCGCGCGAAATGTCCCGAAAAACGGCGCAAAAACTTCTGCATTGCGCCGGGATTGCCATAACTCCTTTTGCGCGATCGTCACGACAAACGCGCACGTTCGGCGGTCTGGGCAAGGTCGCGTCCTGGTGGTTTCATTCGTTTCTGCCCTCAGACGAGTGCCGCTCGCGTCGCCTCGCCAATTTCGGGCGGGACGTAGTTGCCGCCGGAGAGGAGGAGCTTGAACGCTTCCTCGACGGAGATGCCGAGCGGGATGCAATCGCGGAGGGGGACGAAGTAGAGGCGCCCGGAGATGGGGTTGGGCATGGCGGGGACGAAGACGCAGCAGGTCGTCGGGTCGCCGGGGATCGACTCGCCGCTGGTGAATGCGATCGCGCGGGTGGACTTGTTCTCGACAGGAACGAGGACGACTTTCGCGAACATCCCTTCCTTTCCGCCGGGCGTGATCGTCACCTGCTTCCACGCCTGGTAAATCTCCTTGAGCAGAGGCACGCGCAGCAGGAGCCGGTCGAGCGTGCCGAGCATCCATTTGCCGACCAGGCTGTTGACCACCAGGCCGAGCACGTAGATCAGCGCGATCGCGAGGATCACGCCGATGAATGGGATGTTGAGGTTGAGGTAATCGCGCAGCGGTTGCCGCGTGGTGCTCTCGACGTACCAGATGACGAACAGGGTCACCGCCAGCGGGATGGCGGCGAAGATGCCGGTGAGGAACGTGTTGCGGAAGTGCTTTTGGAGTGGGGCCATGGCACATCATTTTGCGATGAGAGGTCGTCCGCAAGAGGCTGGGCATTAGAATCGCGCCATGCCCCTGGAACGCACGAGGCTTGTCATCCTGAGGTACTCCGAAGGATCTGGCCGCGCGCGCGAGGGCCGTCACGCTCGCGGCGAGATCCTTCGGAGTACCTCAGGATGACAGCGAAACGACGGGTCGGTCGACGACGCCTTTCCTCCCGCGGTGCGCTGCTGGTCGTCGGACTGTTTGCACTGGGCGGCCTGGTGTTATGGGGGCTGTTCCAGGCGCCGCGGGCGATGTCGCCAGTTGTGCCGACGACGGCTGGGTGGGGCGTGCCCGAGCGGTCGCTGCGGTTCGCGTCGTTCAACGTCCTCCATCTTCAGCGGGGGTTGGACGCGGTCGTGCGCGAGATCAAGGCGATCGATCCGGACTTCGTCCTCCTCCAGGAAGTCGAGTCCCGCGACGTGATCGCGCTCGCGCGCGCGCTGGGCATGCAGGAACATCACCACCCCAACGCCTACTACGCCTCGGTCAACCTCGATGGGCCGAAGGCGACGTGGGGGAACCTGATCCTCGCGAAGCATCCGCTGTACGAGGCCGGCCCGATCCCCAACCCGGGCGGCGGGAGCTTCGGGGTGTGGGCGGTGTCGGTCGTGGACGGGAAAAACTTCGTCATCGCCAACGTCCACCTCTCCGCGACGTGGAACGCGAGCCCGATCCACATCAAGCAGTCGGGCGAGAATCGGGCGAAGGAGATCGCGAACCTGCTCGATGCCTGGCGCGAGCGCGGCTCACCGCCGATCGTCGTGGGCGGGGATTTCAACCAGATCCCGTTCGGCAACAACTATTTCACGATGACCGAGTCGCTGACGGATGCGCTGGCCAGCCTCGGCAAGAACGACATGACGTTTGGGAGCGGACTGCTGAGCACGCGGATCGATTATTTTCTCACGTCGCCACCATGGCGCGCGACGGATGGGGCGGTGGTGGAGAGCGGCGCTTCGGACCACCGGCTTATCTGGACGACTCTCGCGCGGTCGGACGAGCATCTTCTGAAGACGCCCAGGCCTTAAGGCCTGGGCTGCGGATCGGGAGACGCGCTCGCGAACCGATCATCCGCACGACCCCGAGTCATTCACGGCGCATCGGGAGCAAGCTCCGTCGATCCGCGCTCAACGCTCGCCTTCGTCGTCGCCGGGCGCGTGGTGGCGGGGAGGAGCTGGGCGCGGAGCTGCGCGACCGCGTCGGTGCGCGCCTTGCCCGTCGCGTTCAGGTCGAATGTGATGGGCTGCTTCGCGACCCCTTTCAGTTGTTCCAGCGCCAGGCCGGACAACGCCGGGTCCTCCGACGACAGCGCGAGCAGGAGGAACTCCGGATCCGCGCGCATCTTCGCGGCCTCCTCATCCGACAGCGGCTTGAACGGCGCGAGAAACGTCTCTACGCGCGTCTGCTGCTCCTCGCTGAGCCCCTTGCGGTCGCGCTTCATCAGCACGAGCGCGGCCGGTTGGCCGATCTTCTCCAGCTGTGCCAGCGCGGCGGCGCGATCCTTCGCGCTCTCGGCGTCGAGGCCTTTGAGCAGGTCGTCCACCTGCTTCGTCAGCTCGGCGGCCGGTTCGTGGGATGCGCCAAGCGCCTGCCACGCGGCGCGCGGGTTCACCTGGAACAGGACGGACGCCTGGCCGAAGTCGTGGAAGATCGGCTCGAGGTAGCGCATCGTCTGGGCCGGGTACTTGCGGCGCAGCTCGACGACGTTGGCTGCCGACAGTTTCAAATCGTCCACCGGTTCGTCGTTGCGCGTCGCCTGCACGTAGAAGCGCACGCGGTCCCCCTCGCCTTCCTCGAGGTACTCATCCGACTGGATCAGGTCGACGTTCTGGAACTCGCCGTCGATCTCGAAGCTCTTGGAGATCTGCGTCTTGGGGCCGATCACGGTGACGTGGGTGATGGCGATGCCGCCCGAACCGGGAAACTGGTGGCGCATGAAACGGAACAGTCCGGGCGCGTACGGCGCCTTCGCGCCGGCCGCGGGCTCGACGCCGAGGGTCGTGAACCCGTCCGCGCCGTCGACGAGGATCGCCGCCATCTCGGTGGGCGGGATGCTGGTGCGGAGGACGAGGTCGTCGTTCTCGATGGCGAACTGGGCGACGTCGCGGAAGCTGCGCGCATCGACCTTGGGAAGGCGCTCGCGCTCCTCTTCTCGCTCCTTCTTCTGCTTAGCCAGCTCCGCGGCCTCCTGCGCAGCGATCTCCTGGGTCGTCGGCTCGGTGGCGGGCGCTTGCGCCGTCGCGATGCCGCACGAGATGGCGAACGCGAGGAAAACCAGAAGGGCGACATTGATGGGATGGGCTCGTTGCATCGCGGTCTGATCGTAGCACCGAGCGGCGGAATGGGTAAGGCGGAAGCTTGTGTTCGTGAGCCGTCCTTCATCAGACGCGCCGCACGTCATTCCGAGGGGAGTTCTACGACCCGAGGAATCTCGGGCTCTCGAGCACTCTTCAACCCCGAGATCCCTCGGTCGCTTGGGCTCCCTCGGGATGACGTGCGGGATCGTTACAGGTGTTTGGTGACTGCTGAAAGGAGTTCTGCAGACAACGGGGAAGCTGGCGGGCATCCGATGTCAAACTTTCCGACCACGGCAAGCTTGGCGTCGCGGAGGAACCGTTCCCGGCCGGCGCTCGCGCGAACGACGGGCAACCCCTGGTGATCGATCGGGTGCGCGCACGTCGTCGGCCAGACGTGAACCAGCGCCGATGCGCATGAGACGACATCGTGAAAGGCGTCGCGGCCCGTGAGCGGGCCGGTCGCGAAGGAGGCGAGCGATTCGATCGCGTCCCAGCCCGTTCCGGCGCATCGCAGCGGAACCGAACTGCGCTTCAACAGCTCGGCGAGGCCGCGCGCGTAGGCGGGGGCGATCAGCTCATCGATGAAGCGCCGCTGGTCGAGGGTGGCGGGGGCGATGTTCAGCCGCTTCATCCGCGCGTGGAGGTAGTCGAGGATCGACGTGCCGAGCGTGAACGGGTCGCGCGCCAGCTCGTCGGAGATGAGCTCCCACAGCAATCGCTGGCTCGACATCTCCACGACGTCCCTCGGCGGATCGAGCGGCGGCAGATCGGCGCCGATGAGCAGGGGGGCCGGACCGTGCGCCTGAGTCGATTGACGCGCCGGCCACGTCGCGACGTGCACGCGCGGCGCGGGCCAGCCCTGGGC
>JBAUGM010000518.1:0-1646 GCA_049679725.1 Tepidisphaeraceae bacterium | reverse complement strand
AACGAACAGCGGGCGAACACAAGGTTCGCCCCTACAGTGGAAGTGGTACGCGATCTCGCTCGTCCTCTTCGTCCTCGCGCTCCTGAGTAAATCCGTCACCAGTTCGCTCCCGGCGGTTGTCCTCTTGATCATCTACTGGAAGCGCGGCCGCATCACGATGCGGGACGTGCTGCCGCTCTTGCCGTTCTTCGTGCTCGGGATCGCGATGGGGGCGCTCACGGGCTGGATGGAGCGCGAAATCGTCGGCGCGAAGGGGCCGGAGTTCGCGTTTGGCTTCGTCGAGCGATTCCTCATCGCCGGCCGGGCAGTGTGGTTCTACGCGACGAAGCTGATCTGGCCGCACCCGCTGATCTTCATGTACGAGCGCTGGTGGATCGACCCGGCGCGATTGTGGCAGTTCGCGTTCCCGCTGGCGGCGGCGGGCGTGGTGGTGTCGCTCTGGATGCTGCGGCATCGGCTCGGCCGGGGCCCGCTCGTCGCGGCGCTGTTCTTCGGCGGGACGCTGTTCCCCGCGCTGGGGTTCGTCAACGTCCTGCCCATGCGCTACTCGTTCGTCGCCGACCACTTTCAGTATCTCGCGAGCCTCGGCCTGCTGACGCTCTTCGCCGCGGGGTTGTGCCGATGCGCTCCAACACGAGTCGCCGCGCTGCTCACCGGGATCGCGTGCGCCGCCCTCGGCGTGCTCACGTGGCGGCATGCGCACGACTTCAAGGACCTCGAGACGCTCTGGACGCGCACGCTCGCGAAGAATCCCACATCGTGGATGGCCCGAAACAACTACGGCACGCTGCTGCAGGAGCGGGGCGACTACGACGCTGCGACGCATGAGTTCTATCAGGCCATCGCGCTGAAGCCCGATCACGTCCGCGCGCGGCTGAACCTCGGCATGATCGCGGAGCGCCGGAACGATCTCGCCGGCGCGCGGGCGCTCTATGACGAAGCGCTCGCCATCAAACCCGACTTCGCCGAAGGGCATTACAACCTCGCCCGTCTGCTCGCGTCGCAGGGCAAGTTCGACGAGGCAGCCGAGCACTACCGCCACGCGATCGCCGCCGACCCGCGGAACGAGGCCGCCCACACGAACCTCGGCGTCCTCCTCGCCGAGCGCGGCGACGCGGCGGGCGCTATGAACCACTATCGCCGCGCGCTGGAGATCGACCCCGATTCGTACCTCGCGCGCGTCAACCTCGGCAACCTGTACCTGAGCGCGAACCGGATCGACGATGCGCTGGCGGAGTGGAACCGGGCGCTGGCGATCCAGCCGCGCAGCCACTTGATCCGCAACAACATCGCCCTCGTGCTCGCGGCCTTGGGACGACTCGACGAGGCGGAGCGGATGCTGCGCGAAGCGCTGGCGATCAAGCCCGATTCGGTGGATGTCCTCACCAACCTCGGCATCGTCCGGGCGAAGAAGGGCGATCGCACCGGCGCTGAACGATACCTGAGCGCTGCGGTGAAACTTGACCCGAACAACGCGAAAGCGCGAGCGCAGTTGGAGGCGTTGAGACGCCCGTAGCATCTCGCGAGATGCATCCTCTCTCCCACGGTGAGAGGGAGTAAGGGCAGGGCAATCGCATGTCCGCTCTTCTGTAGGGGCGAACCTTGTGTTCGCCCTTTGCTGCGAAATCCGAAATGCGGGCGAACAC
>JBAUGM010000517.1:0-2831 GCA_049679725.1 Tepidisphaeraceae bacterium | reverse complement strand
GCTCGGGCGAGACGCCCAAGCCACGATCCTCCAGCAATGCTCTCATGATCAGCAGGATGACACGCGTCCAATTCAACGGTCGCAACGTTGTCGCGTAATGCGAGGATGAACCCACGCCACCATCTCGCCGCGTGTCTCATCGCGCTCCTCTCCCTGGTCCCGTCGCACGGCTTCGCTTCCTCGCCGAAGAGCGCCGCCGACCCCTTCTTCCCCATCATGGCCTGGAACCACGCCCCCGCCGACCCGGCCGTCCTGAAGCGGATGGCCGAGTGCGGGCTGACGGTGGCGGGGTTCGCGTACGCGAAGGACCTGGACGCGATCCACGCCGCGGGGATGCGCGCGATCGTCTCTGACCCGCGCGTGGGCGGGTACGACTGGCAGAACGTCGACGCGGCCAAGGCGCGCGAGAACGTCGCGTCGCTCGTCAAGGAGGTGAACGACCACCCGGCCGTCTTCGGGTACTACCTGCGCGACGAGCCGCCGGCGACGTACTTCGCGGGGTTGGAGAAGGTCGCGTCGGTCGTGCGCGAGATGGCGCCGGGGAAATGGCCGTACATCAACCTCTTCCCAAACTACGCCGAGCCGTGGCAGCTCGCGACGACGAACTACCAGGAGTACCTCGACAAGTTCGTCGAGACGTGCAAGCCGCCGATCCTCAGCTACGACCACTACGCGCTCCCTAGCGGCGGGGGCGTCGGCGCGAACTATTTCCGCAACCTCGAAGAAATGCGCGCCGCCGCGCGCAAGGCCAACGTCCCGTTCTGGAACATCGTGCTCGCCACCGCCCACTTCGACTTCCGCGAAGTCACCCACGCCGACCTGCGCTTCCAGGCCTACACCACCCTCGCCTACGGCGGGCGCGGCATCTCGTACTTCACGTACTTCGCGCCCGCCGTCGGCAACTACCGCATGGCGCCGATCGACCAGTTCGGCAACCCCACACCGACGTGGTACTCCCTCCAGAACGTCAACCACCAGATTCTGAAGCTCGCCCCGACGCTGCTGAAGCTCAAGAGCGATGGCGTCTACCACTTCGACCCGCTCCCCGCCGGCACGACCGGCCCAAGCGACGGCACGCTCCTCACCGGCGCGAACGGCGCCGATTTTCTCGCCGGCGACTTCACGCACGAGGCCGACGGCTCGCGCTGGGTGATGGTCGTCAACCGCAGCGTCACGCAGGCCCGGCCGTGCGCGCCGCAGTACCGCACGGCGTCCAAGCGGGTGCAGCTTCTCTCCGCCTACACGGGCCAGCTCACGCCGTTCGAAGGCGAACAGGTCTGGCTCGCGCCGGGGCAGGGGTGCTTGCTGAAGCTGGACTGATCGATCGACCTGACCCCCTTTTGATCGTCGAGGCCGGATGCGCGCTACACGCCTTGCTTGTATAGCGATTGCAGGTGCGCCTTGATGAGCTCCGGCGTTTGGCCGGGGGGCAGGTCCAGGACGTTCCACGTGCTGTGCCACTTGAGCTTCCACAGGTCGGGAAGTTGCACGGTTTCCGCATGTCCGTCGGCGAAGGCGACGTTGATCGCGAAGCCGTGCCGCGCGACCACGAACCGGCGCCAATCGTTTCCAATCTGTAACACGCTCGGAGTGGGCCCGCTCGGCGCGGTCGCGGCGCTGAAGTAGAGGCTGTAGAGTCGATTGTTCGAGCTACCCCCAATGACGTCGTCTGAGGTCTTGGGCCACGAAGTCGGCCAGATCCCATCCGCGAGAACCGGGACTTCCGATGCGCTCCTGATGGGATATTTGAGCAGGCGCGCGCGGCCGATGACTTCGTGCGCTGGCGTGGTGCCGCCGCCTGCTTCCTGCCGGTACAGGTTGGCGCTCCCGCTGGCGTGCTCGCGCAGCGCGTACCCATTGTGAGTGTAGCTGCCCATCATGTGCTCTGCTTGACCCTTCGTCTCAAAGTATCGCATCGCCTGTCCGTACGGACCCCAGGCGCTGAAGGCGGTACCGGGCATGTTCGGGCCCGACGCATAGCCGGTCGGTGGGGCCGCGGGCATGTAGGGGAGGTTCGGCTCGTCGGCCTCCGGGCACCTTCGCACGTTGTCGTATTGGGTGGGTTTGAGGAACTGCTGGAACCACTCGATCTGGAACCCGCCGCCCGAGCCCGTCCATGGCGTCCCGCCACCCGTGTAATAGGGCGAGAATCCCCGGCTGTCGTGCCAGTAGAGCGTAGCGCCCAGTTCGATCTGTCGGATGTTCGACAGGCACGCCGCGGTGCGCGCCGCCCTGCGCGCCTTTTGCAGCGCGGGAAGTAGCAGCGAGATGAGGATGGCGATGATTCCGATGACGACGAGGAGTTCAACGAGGGTGAACCCGTCGCGAATTCGACGCGTGCGAGACATGCTTTCCTCCAGCCGCTAGCGATATGGAGAACTTACGTTTCTTTGCATCAAAACATACGTTCGTTCTGCGAGAAGTGCAACAGTAATCTGAAATCGTTTGCAGAAATGATCCGGATGGCTGATGAGGAACCGCCATCCCACGACGAAACCACAGGTTACGCGCCGGCCAGCTCAGCCGTGGATGGGTGTCGCGCAGCACGGTGGGCGCGCGGTCGTTGGATGTCTCCGTGGGTGCGTCTAACAAGAATGGAGGGAGCCACAGAGAACACAGAGTACACAGAGACAAAAACGCCGAGGAATCCCGTCTTTTTCTCGGTGTCCTCGGTGTCCTCTGTGGCGCATTGTGTTAGGAGCTTCTAGTGCTCCGTCGCCGTTAGAGTTTCGGGTAGAGCCTGCGGAGCTTCACCCGCGCGTCGGCGGTGGTGAACTGCCAGTCGATCCGGGCGGTCGCGTTGTTGCGTGTTCGCTCCCACGCGTCGGTCT
>JBAUGM010000516.1:0-1695 GCA_049679725.1 Tepidisphaeraceae bacterium | reverse complement strand
GCGCGGAATCGTCATCCTGAGAGCGTGTGAAGTTTTCAGTGGCATGGGCGTCTCGCCCATGCATTCCCGTTCGGAAACGCATGGGCGTGACGCCCATGCCACTAAAGATTCACAAACTCTGAGGTACTCCGAAGGATCTCGGGTTGGCGAACCGTGCGTGACTGCATGCCGAGATCCTTCGGAGTACCTCAGGATGACGTGCGCGCCGGCGTGGGCGCGCGATGCTACGTTGCTGTGCGGCGTGCGTGTCATAAGGCATGGTCTTCGCGTCTCCCATCTGGCTGTTGGCGCTGGTGCCGTGGGCGGCGCTGGCGCTGTGGATGCTGTGGGGGCAGCGCGAGCAAACGGGAGTTCCGTTCCTCGCGCTGTGGGGGGACGACGAGGCTCGACCCAGGACGACTCGTTCGGCTCGACCGCCGCCGCTCGCGGTGGTGATGGTCCTGCTCGCCATCCTGCTTGCGATTCTTGCCGCCGCTTCGCCCGCCCTGTCGAGTGCGGGGCGATCGTTGTCGGTCATCGTTGACCGCGGCATGACGATGTCCGCCCGCGACGGCGACGCGTATCGATTCCAGCGCGCGGCGGCGCAGCTCGCGCCGCATCTGCACGGACGCGTAACTGTCGTGACGACTCCGCCGAGCGACGTGCAGACTACGGATGGCGTCGGCTTCCTGGATGCCGTCCGACGCCTGTCGCCCACCGCGGTCGACACGTCGGAGGACGTCGCGCAAGCCGCGATCCGCATGCTTGCCACCGCCAGCGACGCCGTGATCGTCCTGAGCGATCAGGAGATTCCCCTGTCGGATGCGCGGCTTGTCGTGATCCATCCGATCGCGCTGCGCGCGAATGTCGGCATCACCCACATCGCCGCGCGCGACAAGCCGGCGGTGCAGGTGATGGTGCGGCTCCGCAACCAGTCGCCGGCGACGCGGGCGAGCGTGGTCGTCAGCAGCGACGATCAGCGCATCGAGCGAACGATCGACCTGCCGCCCACCACGCAGGAGGCGACGGCGTTCATCGATGTGCCGAAGCTGGGGAGGACCGTGGAGGTCGCGCTCGCGCAGGGTGATGCGCTGTCTGCCGACGATCGCGCGTGGCTCGTGCGCGAGAGCGGCTGGCCGCGGATTGAAGTGATCGCGACGCTGCCGGCGGAGCTCGCGCGGATGGTGAACACGTATCGGAAGCTGCGTCCGTCGCGCGACGATGCCCGCGTCGTGTCCATCGTGACCGACCCGAACGACGTGGCGGGAGAGGCCGTCATCCTCGCGCCGGCGGATGCGCCGATCGGCGACGACGCTTCACCGGAGGTGGCGGACCATCCCGTGACGTCCGGCGTCGCGTGGCCGGAGGTGCTGAAGGGCGCGCGGGTCGGCACCGCGGCGCCGGGCGGCTTCGCGCCCGTCGCGCAGATTGGGAAACGCGCCGCGGTCGCCGTTCGCGAGCTTCCATCACGGCAAGTATGGATTGCGCTGGATGCCGACACCTTCCCGCGCCGTGCCGACTACGTCGTTTTCTGGACCAACGTATTCGACTGGCTCGGGCAGGGCGGTGACGCGTACACGTCTCACCCAGTCGGACTCCTCGGCAGCGAATGGCAGCGCGTGACCGATGGGCCCAACGGGACCGAGTCGGGTCTGTGGCCCGGCCTGCACCGTCGCGGCGACGGCGCGCTGCGCGCGGTCAACGCGCCTTCGGTGA
>JBAUGM010000515.1:0-3290 GCA_049679725.1 Tepidisphaeraceae bacterium | reverse complement strand
GCTCGGGCGAGACGCCCAAGCCACGATCTGAAGCTGACGGTTGGCGCGGCGCTCGCATTGAGCATCGCGGTCGGTTGCGGGTCGAAGCCGAAACACGTCGCTCGCGATCAAGCCGATCTCGTTCCCGCGACGCTGCCGGCGACCCAGCCCGCGGCGGCCGCCGCCGTCGCGCCGCCCACGTCAATCGAGGACGCGCTGAAGCTGATCGACGCCCGTCCCGCCTGGACGGATCTCCCGCCCATCGACCTCCCGCGCCATCCCGCCGAGAAGCACCTGCGCGGCATGGTCATCGTCATCGACCCCGGTCACGGCGGGGAGGACGGCGGCGACAACTCCAAGGAATCGCCGCGCTACAAGGCCGGGCCGAGCGGCGCCAAAGAGGCACACATGAACCTGCGCGTGAGCTTCCTGCTCCGCCGGCTGCTCGCCGACGCCGGGGCGATCGTCGTGCTCACGCGCGAGGGGGATGACACGATCTCGCTGAAGCAGCGCGCGGAAGTGGCGAACCGTATTCGCCGTCCGGATGGCGGCATCGGCGCGGATCTATTCATCAGCGTCCACCACAACGCCGCGGGCAACCGCGTTTCGAATTACAGCTCCGTCTGGTACCACGGCACGGTCGACGACAACGAGGTCGAGCTCGACGTCGCGCGATACATCGCCCACGAGCTGCCCGCCGAGATCCGCACCGACGCCGCGCGCACGTCGCCGGTGCTCAGCAGCCACCTGATGTACGCCGGCGGCTTCGGCGTCCTCCGCGCGTGCGACGTGCCCGCCATCCTGCTCGAGTGCTCCTTCTACACCAACCTGGCCGAGGAGCAGCGGCTGCTCGACGCGACCTACAACCTCCGCGAGGCCTACGCGATCTACCGCGGCCTCTGCGAGTACGCCTACGGCGGGCGCCCGACGCAATCGACGCCGCTCGTCACGCTGGGCGGCTCGCAGGCGAAGCTGACGACGACGCTCGACGAAGGCTTGCCCACGTGGTGGGGTTCGGACCGCCCGCAGATCGTGTCGTCGACGGTGGCCGTGCGCGTGGATGGGCGAGCGGTGCCGTTCGCGTTCGACCCGATCACGAAAAGCCTGTCGGCGTCGTTCCCGATGGAGTCCGATGGCGCGGTGGTCGAGCTGCACCACGCGAACATGTTCAAGCACCACAACTGGCCGCAGCGGTATGCGGTGAAGCGCGCGGGGGGATCGGAGCAGCTCGCGGTCGAGCCGTTGCCGCCGGTGCGCGATGCGTACAAAGCCCCGGCGACGAAGCCGGCGACGACGCGATAGCCCTTGGCGCTGTGCGATGGCCTTGGGCGTAGGTTGTTGCACGTCATCCCGATGGGAGCCAAGGCGACCTGAGGGATCTCGGGCTCCAGGGCGATTCGCGACCCCGAGATCCTTCAGCTCGTAAAACTCGCTTCAGGATGACGTAACTTGTCCAGGCCGCCGACGCTTGCGATGTTGATTGAAGGCGTTGTGGCGTACCGGGAGGAGAGGGGATTCCAGTCCGCGCCGCGCATCCTCCGATAAGAATCGAATGTCGTTGTCGTACCCGCACACCGTCGTTTCCCTCGAAAAACTCGAACGCCGCGCCCTCTTCGCCGCCGTGTTTCCCACCGCCGGGGAGCAGCTCATCGTCGAGCTGATCAACCGCGGCCGCGCCGATCCCGCGGCGGAGGCGGCGCGCTACGGCATCCCGCTCAACGAAGGCGTGCCCACCGGAAGCATCATCTCCACCGATCCCAAGCAACCGCTGGCGATCAACCCCAATCTCACCGACGCCGCGCGCGATCACAGCCAGTGGATGATCGACAACGACGTCTTCAACCACACCGGCGGGGGCGGCAGCACTCCGCACTCACGCATGGTCTCGGCCGGCTACACGTTCACCGGCGATTGGACCAGCGGCGAAAACCTCGCCTGGCGCGGCAGCAACGGGTCGATCGACGTGAACGCTGAAACCGCCCAGCTCCACGCCGACCTCTTCATCGACGAAGGCGTCGATGGGCGCGGCCACCGCACCAACCAGATGAACGGCGATTATCGCGAGGTCGGCGTGGGCGTGATCACCGGGGCGTTCACGTACAACGGCACGACGTACACGAACTCCGTCATGGGCAGCGAGGACTTCGCCAAGAGCGGCACGAGCGTCTTCCTCACCGGCGTCGCGTACAACGACGGTGTCACCGACGACAACTTCTACACCGTCGGCGAGGCGCTGGCGGGCGTGACGATCAGCGCCGTGCGCGCCGGCGACAACGCCACGTTCGACACGACGACCTGGGCGTCGGGTGGATACCGCCTGGCGCTGCCCGCGGGCACGTACACCGTCACGGGCAGCGGCGGGTCGCTGGGCGGAACGGTCGTCCACGGCTCCGTCGTCATCGGCAGCGTGAACGTCAAGCGCGACTTCCGCCCCGACCTCGTCGCCGCGGACTTTGCCGAGCTGGATAACGGCGCGCTGACCGTCAACGGCACCGGCGGCAACGACGCCGTCGCCCTCTCCGTCAGCGGCGCGACCCTCACCGCGACGCGCAACGGCATCTCGCAGATGTTCACGGCGTCGAGCGTCACGTCGATTCAGGTGCTGCTCGGCGCGGGGGCCGATTCGCTCACGGTTGGCGCGGGCATCGGCGCCGTCTACGCCGACGGCGGCGAGGGGGACGACCATCTCATCGGCGGCGCCGGCAACGACACGCTCACCGGCGGCGCGGGCAAGGACAAAGTCTTCGGCGGACTCGGCGACGACCGCCTCAACGGCAACGGCGGGCACGACAAGCTCTTCGGCGAGGAGGGCAAGGACCGCCTCTACGGCGGACTCGGCTACGACACCCTCGACGGCGGCGCCCACGTCGACCGGATCTGGGGCGACGGCGGACTCGACACCCTCTTCGGCCAGGGCGGCAACGACCTGCTCTACGCCCTCGACGGCGAAGCCGACTTCCTCGCCGGCGGCAGCGGCGCCGACACCGCCCAGCGCGATGTGAATGACCTCCTCGCGAGCGTCGAAACGATCGTGTAATGCTTGAGAAAGCCTGATTAGCCGCAGATGAACGCAGATGAACGCGATGGAACTCAGATCAAGATTTCTGATCTGCGTTCATCTGCGGCTACATCTCCCATTTCGCGCGGAAAGTCGACGGGCGCGTGCGGTTCGAGCGCGTCGAAGTGTGAGACATCGTCTCAACAATCGCGCAAAAGGACTTACGACAAAATTCCGACGACGCAGATTTTTTCACGTCGTTTTTCCGGGTGTTTCGCGAGATCGCGAAAATGCTGTGCGCGATTGTCATGAC